>CAUJKI010000225.1 GCA_963205015.1 Pseudomonadota bacterium | reverse complement strand
CATCACTCTGGTAACCGTCGTCCCAGAACATCAACTGCTGCGAGATCTGGCCCGAGATGGTCACCGAGACCTTGCGCGTACCCTTGCGAGCCGTCGTCGCCTCGAGTTCGGCAACCCGCTCCTCGAGGTCGGCGCAGCAATTACCGCCGAGATCGGCGGCTGACGCAGGGCCCATACCCACGATCAGCGCGGCGACGGCGGCCATCGAAATGCGACTGAGTGTCGTCATCGATCCCCCATTCATCTTTCAAGTGCTCCATTTCCTATGCTTCCAGCGCGGAAGCAGAGTGCGCAGCCCGGCGGCTGGCGGTTCACGCTCCTTCGGGACTGCACGCACGCGCCTCAAGCGCACGCCGTCACGAGGGAACGCGACTTCGACTACGCGAACTGGACTTGGATACGCGGCCTGCGGCAGGACCAGATGAGCGCCGGGCTTGCTTCCTGCGCTGCGGCCCGCTCAACATGGAAGCTCCATGTCACGGACCACAATTCTGAGACCTCGACTGGAGGACTCGCCGCACGACTCGACTAGGTGTTTGACCTTTATGTTTCGGCGTGTACGCGGTCTAACAACCTGGAGTTGAAAGCATCGCAGCGGCGCAGTGCGGCGTTCGTAATGAGTCACATTGTGGCCTGAACGACACGCATTTGCGCGCCGGCCATGTTGAATTCTCACCAACAAGTTAATTGCGCTGGATGAGATTGCGCAGAGTTCATCGCTTTCCACGCCACGGGGCGCTCAGCCTACTCGGAACCTTCGCCATCAGATTGCGATTAGCAGACAGTTCCGCGGCGGTCTCGCATCCGCATTGAACAGCTCAGCACTGGCCAAAGCGCGTGCGCTGTTGCATCCTTGCTGGCGCTTGCACACTGCCTCCGCGATCCGACATATGGCGCAGCGGGACAGGCCGCTCTCGAGCGGCTTTGGCCAACTCGACGATCACACGCGCGCGTCCGATCCGATCCAAGAGCTATTCCAAGGCAGAGCCGAAGCCAGAACCGACAGGAGACAAAACATGACCTTCAAGCTGCCCGATCTCCCTTATGCCTACGACGCGCTCACGCCCTACATGTCGAAGGAGACGCTGGAGTTCCACCACGATAAGCATCACCTCGCCTACGTCGACAACGGCAACAAGTTCGCCGGCCCCGGCACCAAGTATGAGGGCAAGAGCATCGAGGATATTTGCAAGGAAGCGTTCGCCGCCAAGGACGCGCCGGTCATCAACAACATTGGCCAGCACTACAATCACATCCACTTCTGGAAGTGGATGAAGAAGGGCGGCGGCGGCAAGAAGCTGCCGGCCAAGGTGCAGAAGCTCGTCGACGAGATCGGTGGCCTCGATAAGGTACGCGCCGACTTCATCGCGGCTGGCGTCGGCCAGTTCGGCTCGGGCTGGGCTTGGCTTGCCGTGAAGAACGGTAAGCTCGAGGTGCAGAAGACGCCCAACGGCGAAAACCCGCTCATGCACGGCGCAAAGCCCATCCTCGGCGTCGACGTGTGGGAGCACAGCTACTACATCGACTATCGCAATGCGCGGCCGAAGTACCTCGAGGCCTGGTTCGACAATCTCGTCAACTGGGAACACGTGGAAGAGATGCTCGGCTGAGCCCGCGCCAGGCCCCTGTAATGAAAAGGCCCCGTCATCGACGGGGCCTTTGTCTTTCCGACATCCTCGACGGGTGACAGCCTCATGAGGGCGTGGTGCTCTCGGTGAGGTCGGGCTTGAGCTCGTCGACGTTCTGCGCACGGCGCACACGGCCCTCGAGCTGCGCGCCTTCATCGACGCTCAGCGTCTGGTGATGCACATCACCCTCGACCTTGGCGCCCGACTCGAGCAGTACGCGGATGCCGCGGATCGTGCCCATTATGGAGCCGAAGACGGTGATCGTTTCGGCCGAGACGACGCCGGTGACCTTGCCGACATCGCCGATGATGACCTCCGTGCCGAGCACATCACCCTGAATTTCCCCTTCGACGCGGATCTTGCCCTTCGAGATGATCCTGAGGCCCTGGCCGATGATCGTCAGATCCTGGCCGATGATGGAGATGCCGCTTCCCGAGCCGTCATTCGCAGGCCCAGTCGGGATCACCGCCTCCGTATGGCTGTGGTGATGTGACGGCGCCGGCGGCGGCTCGCTCGGAGCCCGCACCGAAGCCGACGACACCGTCTGAAGTCTGAGCGCGTCTATCCGCTGCGGCTCCGCGGAAGCCTTGGGTGAGGTCGAACCATTACGCGTGAACATCTTTCTCCCCCGTATTTGCAAAGCGACGGTCACTCTACCGCTGGCTCAAGCAAACACGCCGCCATGGTCGAAATGTGTCTTTACGAAGAGCATAAGCTGAAGCGCGCATGAACGCGCCCGCGGACGCCGCGGGTGCTCCGGCGGCCGATCTGCCACCCGGGCCTCTGCATTGACGCAGCCTCGGCCCACTGCAAATCTGAAGTACCAGCCGCTCATATCCGAGCGCACGAGAAGGCCGACAAAATCACCAGTTCAGGGAGAAAACCGACATGGATTTCAGCGGGCAAGTTGCCGTCGTCACCGGCGCCGCCAACGGCATCGGCCGCGCCACCGCGCTCGCCTTCGCGGCCCGCGGCGCCAAGGTCGTCGCCGTCGACCGCGATGGCGCCGGCGTCGAGAAGCTCGCGCAGGAGATCCGCGCGAAGGGCGGCACGGCGCTGGCGGCTGCCGCCGACGTCACCAAGTCGGCCGATGTCGTCGGCTACGTAAAGGCTGCCGTCGATGCTTATGGTCGAATCGACTGCTTCTTCAACAACGCCGGCATCGAGGGCAAGGTAGCCCCCATTGCCGAATACGACGAAGCGGTCTTCGATGCCGTCATCGGCGTCAACATCAAGGGCGTGTTCCTCGGCCTCAGGCACGTCCTTCCGGTCATGATCGGACAGGGCCGCGGGGCCATCGTCAACACCGCCTCGGTGGCGGGCATCACGGGCACGCCCGGCCTCGCCCCCTATGTCGCCACCAAGCACGCCGTCATCGGCCTCACCAAGTCCGTGTCGGGCGAGGTTGCGCGCCAGGGCATTCGCATCAATGCCGTCTGCCCGGGGCCTGTCGACACGCGCATGATCCATTCGATCGAGGCGATGATCAATCCTGCCGATGCAGAGGCCGTGAGTGCGCGCTATCAGGCCTCCATCCCCATGGGCCGCTACGCCACAGTCGACGAGATCGCCAGCACGGTGCTGTTCCTGTGCTCGGACTTCGCCAGCGGCATCACCGGCGCCCAGTACGTCGTCGACGGTGGCCGCACGGCCACCGGCGGCGCCGCCACGACAGTCGGCTCACCGCGCAATTGAGGCCAAGCAAGTTTAGAACCTCTCGCAAGTCTTTCATCTGTGGCCGGGCGGCACCCCTTACGGGCCGCCCGGCCGCAATTCCGTGCAAAGCGCGACGAAAAACGCACCATTGAATGTTGCATCGCCGCACCGGTTTTGGCATGGTCCGCCCGCCAAATCCTGACCGGGCGCGTACTGACGGCGGGAGCCGGTGCTGCGCACCTGGCGGCGTCGCAACGTCTTTCCTTGCATCGTGCCGGCAGACCCAGCGGCTGCCGGCAAGCTGCGAGGCCTTTGCTTTGCCGTGCGTTCTGCGGCCTTGGTGGCATCACCACGGCCGTACGCACCAACTGACCAACGGGGAGCACTCTACCCATGCAGTCCATCTTGTGGGCCATCATCATCTGTGGCCTGCTTTCGATCGCCTATGGCGCGGTGACGATCCGCGCGGTCATGGCATCGGATGCCGGCAACGCGCGCATGCAGGAGATCGCCGGTGCCATCCAGGAAGGCGCCCAGGCCTACCTGACGCGCCAGTACCAGACGATCGCCATCGCGGGCGTGCCGATCTCCATCATTGTCGGGCTGCTCCTCGGATGGCTCGTGGCTATCGGCTTCCTCATCGGCGCGGTGCTTTCCGGCCTCGCGGGATTCGTCGGTATGCATGTCTCGGTGCGCGCCAACGTGCGAACCGCGCAGGCTTCGACCGTCTCGCTCGCAGATGGCCTCTCCATGGCCTTCCGCGCGGGCGCGGTGACGGGCCTGCTCGTCGCCGGCCTCGCGCTCCTCGGCGTCGTCGTCTACTATTCGCTGCTGACCGGCGGCATGGGTTATGCGCCGACCAGCCGCACGGTGATCGACTCGCTCGTCGCGCTCGGCTTCGGCGCCTCGCTCATTTCGATCTTCGCCCGTCTCGGCGGCGGCATCTTCACGAAAGGCGCCGACGTCGGCGGTGACCTCGTCGGCAAGGTCGAGGCCGGTATCCCCGAGGACGATCCGCGCAATCCCGCGACGATCGCCGACAATGTCGGCGACAACGTCGGCGACTGCGCCGGCATGGCCGCCGACCTCTTCGAGACCTACGCGGTGACAGTCGTCGCCACCATGGTGCTCGCGGCGATCTACTTCGTCGGGCAGCCGGTGGTCAGCAGCCTCATGATCTTCCCGCTGGCGATCTGCGGCATCTGCGTCGTCACGTCGATCATCGGCACGTACTTCGTCCGCCTCGGCGCCAACCAATCGATCATGGGCGCCCTCTACAAGGGCATCATCGCCACGGGCGTCCTCTCGCTGATCGCGCTCTACCCACTCACCGAGTACATGCTCGGCATGAGCACGGTCTTCAAGACGACCGGCGGCGTCACCTTCACCGGCATGGACCTCTTCTGGTGCGGCGCAGTCGGCCTTGCCGTGACGGCGCTCATCATCGTCGTGACCGAGTACTACACGGGCATCGGCTATCGTCCCGTACGCTCGATCAGCCAAGCCTCGGTGACCGGTCACGGCACGAACGTCATCCAGGGTCTCGCGGTCAGCCTCGAAGCCACGGCGCTGCCGGCACTCATCATCATCGCCGGCATCATCATCACCTTCAAGCTGGCCGGTCTCTTCGGCATTGCGATCGCGGTCACGACGATGCTGGCGCTCGCCGGCATGGTCGTCGCGCTCGATGCCTTCGGTCCCGTCACCGACAACGCCGGCGGCATCGCCGAGATGTCGGGCCTGCCGAAGGAGATCCGCCGCACCACCGACGCGCTCGACGCCGTCGGCAACACGACCAAGGCGGTCACCAAGGGCTACGCGATCGGCTCGGCCGGCCTCGGCGCGCTGGTGCTGTTCGCGGCCTATAATGAAGACCTCAAATACTTCATCAGCCAGGCGCAGCCGGGCTCGCTCTTCCACAACCTGACCGTCGACTTTTCGCTGTCCAATCCCTACGTCGTCGTCGGCCTGCTGTTCGGCGGCCTGCTGCCATACCTGTTCGGCGGCATCGCGATGACCGCTGTCGGTCGCGCAGCGTCCTCGATCGTCGAGGAAGTGCGCCGGCAGTTCAAGGAAAAGCCGGGCATCATGAAGGGCACGGAGAAGCCTGACTATGCCCGCGCCGTCGACATGCTGACGCGCGCTGCGATCAAGGAAATGATCGTGCCGTCGCTGCTGCCCGTTCTCTCGCCGATCGTCTGCTTCTTCGTCGTGAAGTGGATTGCCGGTACGGGCAATGCCTTTGCCGCGCTCGGCGCGATGCTGCTCGGCGTGATCGTGACTGGCCTCTTCGTCGCCATCTCGATGACGGCCGGCGGCGGCGCCTGGGACAACGCCAAGAAAGCCTTCGAGGACGGCTTCGTCGACAAGGACGGCGCGAAGCACCTCAAGGGCTCGGAAGCGCACAAGGCCTCGGTCACGGGCGACACGGTCGGCGATCCCTACAAGGACACCGCCGGCCCGGCCGTGAACCCGATGATCAAGATCACCAACATCGTGGCGCTCTTGCTGTTGGCCATCCTGGCGCATTAGCTTTCTTGCCGCCGCCTGCTGGAAAAAGGTGCTTCGCCTTCCTTCCTGGTGCTATGGCGGCGGCGGCCATGCAGCAAACTTGGAGATTGCCGCAGCGGATGCCTTGCTCGCGGCGGCCACAATGAGATGTCAGGCGCGGCGCTCGAAAGGGCGCCGCGTTTTGCTTTCCCGTGTCGCAAAAACAGAGCTGACCGCGAGTCCATCGTTGTCCCTTCTCCCCGTCCTTACGGGGAGAAGGTTAGGATGAGGGGCGGCATAATCGCCGACGGTTGTGTATGCGGCCGCCCCTCACCCCGACCCTCTCCCCATTGAAGACAATGGGGAGAGGGGGAAAATGGCGCTCGCGTCGATCGATGAAATCATAAAGGCGGGATGGTCCAGAAGGGTGTCCCTTTCGGCAGGGGTGCGGGGACTGGTCCCCGCGTCGCGAAGCGACCCTAAGCCGCCGCGAGCGCTCTTGCCGCACTCGACTGCATTTGCTTCCCTCGCTCTCAACGGATGATGCAGGGAGAAACGACGATGCCGACAATCGGACTGGTGGGCGTGGGGTTGATCGGGCGGGCATGGGCCAACGTCTTTTCACGCGCCGGATGGGACGTGGTGATGTGGGACGCGAACCCAGACGCCACCGCCGCCGCGCCCCGCCTCGTTGCGGAATCGCTCCGCGATCTCGCGCAGCACGGCCTCGTTACCGATCCTGACAGGGCCGCCGCGCGTCTGCGCACGGCGGCGACGCTCGAAGATGCCGTGAAGGGCGTGGACCTCGTACAGGAGTCCGGCCCCGAGCGGCTCGATGACAAACAGGCCATCTGGGCGCGGCTCGATGCAGCGGCGTCACCGGAAACCGTGCTCGCATCCTCGACCTCGGCGATCGTCGCCTCGCTCTTCACGGAGAAGCTCACGGGCCGCGGACGCTGCCTTGTCGCGCATCCGGTGAACCCGCCGCATCTGGTGCCGATCGTGGAGCTGTGCGGCGCGCCATGGACGACGAAGGAGACGATCGCGCGCGCACGCGCCTTCTACAAGAGCGTCGGGCAGGTTCCGATCGAGGTGAAGAAGGAAATCGACGGCTTCATCCTGAACCGGTTGCAGATCGCGCTGCTGACGGAGGCCTTCCGGCTCGTCGATGAAGGCTATGTCACGCCGCAGGACCTCGACCACACGATCGCGGACGGGCTCGGCCTGCGCTGGTCGTTCATGGGGCCCTTCGAGACCATCGAGCTCAATGCGCCGAAGGGTACGGCCGATTACTGCGAGCGCTACGGCGACTGGTTCCGTCGCTACATGAAGGACCTGCCGAAGCCGTCCGTGTGGGAGGAGGCGAGTTGGCGCCGCGTCGCCGAGGCCTGGGGACCGGCGCTGGCGTCGGAGAAGATCGCGGAGAAATCGCTCTGGCGGAACGAGCGGCTAGCGGCGCTCGCAGCCCACAAGAAGGCCCACAAGCCGTACCAGGATTGAGGCCATGTCAATCCAAGAGAGGATCACGGATCATGGCTGAAGCCAAAAACATCCTCGTCTTCAAGATCGTCATCAAGGCGAGCGCACAGGCAATCTGGGACGCGCTCACCAAGCCCGAATGGACGGATCGCTACGCCTACACCGGACGCGCCACCTACGAGCTGAAGCCGGGCGGCAAGTACAGCCACGGCGCGAGCGCCGACATGAAAGCCATGGGCGCGCCGGATATCGTCATCGTCGGCGAGGTCATCGAGTGCGATCCGCCGCGCAAGCTCGTGCAGACGTGGCATCCGCTCTTCACGCCGGAAATGATCGCCGAGCCGCCGACGCGCCTCACCTATGAGATCGTCGCGAGCGCCAGCGGTGTGTGTACCGTGACGCTGACGCACGACGTAACCGGCGCGCCGATGGTCGCCGGCATGGTGCCCGGCATGGGCGATCCGGCGCAGGGTGGCGGCGGCTGGCCGTGGGTGCTGAGCGATCTCAAGACCCTGCTCGAGACCGGCAAGCGCATGTAGGGCTACACGACGAGCTTGAAGGCAGCGCCATCGCGCACGACGTGGCCGGCGGTCGGGCCTGCGAAGTGCGTGCCGATCATGAGCACGGGTTCGCCAGCCATCTCTCCGAGAATGCGCCGCCGCGTCGCCTCGCCCGCTTTGGCATCGTAGTCCGCCGACGAACACCATTCGGGGTGCGCGAACTGACAGGGATGGTGCGCGAAATCGCCGGTGATCATGGCGCGCTGCCCCTTGGAGCTGATCAGCACGCTCGCGTGGCCGGGCGAATGGCCCGTGCTCGGCATGAGCCGGATCTCGGGACAGATCTGATGGTCCAACTCGACGAGATCGACGAGGCCGCGCTCGAAGACGGGCCGCACGCTGTCGGCCATGATCGGATGATGATCCGGGCGCTCCGTCTGCGTGCTCCAATGCTCGTATTCGACGCGACCGAAGAGGTAGCGCGCATTCGGGAAGGTCGGCACCCATTGGCCGTCCACGAGCCGCGTATTCCAGCCGACATGATCCACATGCAGGTGCGTGCAGAGCACCGTGTCGATCGTCTCGGGCGCGAAGCCTGCCGCCGTCAGGTCATCGACGAACGGGCCGCTCCGATCGTTCCAGGTCGGAATGCGGCGATCCTTCTTGTCGTTGCCGAGACAGGTATCGACGATGATCCGCCGTCCCGGCGCTTCGACGAGCAGGGCATGGATGCTCATCCTGAGGCGGCCGGTCTCGTCGGCAAAGTGTGGAAGGAGCCACGAGATCGGACGGATGGCCTCGGGCGTCGCATCGGGCAGGATGAAGCGCGTGCCGCCGGTCATTTCGAGTTCGACGATCTTAGTGACCGTCACCTCGCCGATCTGCCATTTCATGCGCGCTTCCCCACGATGCCTTCAGGATCATAGCCGCGCACGGGCGGGCGTGCACTCAGAGGCGCGCAGCGAGGAAGTCGGCAACCTGCGGCCAGCTCTCGAACACGTGCGCCGCACCCGCATCGCGCAGCCGTTCCGCGTGCCCTGGTCGAATATGCGAGGCTGCACAGAGACCGACGACGCAGGCACCGGCTGCAAGGCCGGCGCGCACACCATTCGGGCTGTCCTCCACGATGAGGCAGTGCGCCGGCGCAACGCCGATCCTGTCCGCCGCGTGGAGGAAGATATCGGGATGGGGCTTGCCGCGCGGCACGGCATCGGCGCTGAAGACGGTATCGGGAAAATGATGCCCGAGGGCGAGAACGTCCATGGAAAGCTGCAGGCGCTCGACCGAGCTCGACGAGGCAATACAGCGCGGCAGCGCCGTGAACCTCACGATGAAATCCTCCACGCCCGGCACCGGCCGCAGCGCCTGCCGAAAACGCGCAAAGGTCGCGAGCTTCAGGTCGTCGAGGAAGTCCGCTGGGAGCGTGCGCCCCGTACCGGCCTCGATCGCGGGCGCTATCTCGCTCCATCGCTTGCCCATGTAGCGTGCAATGGAGTCGTCGAGTGTCGTCGGCAGGCCGAGCGCGCTCACGGCTTCGGCCAGAACGACGTTCGCCAGCACCTCGCTATCGGCGATCACGCCGTCGAAGTCGTAAATGATGCCCTTGATGGCCTGAGTGCTCACGTACGTCCCCCGCGTCGCGCCGGCCTGCGCACAACCGGCGGCCGCACGTCGTATCCGATAGTGGCGCATCCTACCGGCGCGACGCTCTCTTGACACCGCCTCATCCGCCATGCCTTAAGGCCTGAAGCGCAGACCGCGCCGTGATGCCGAGAAAGGCATCGGCCCGTTTTCACGTTCTGTTCCGGTCTTGGTCCGGCCTCGGCCATGGACCGGCGCCAACCTCAACCTAGCGGACGCCAGCATGTCGAGAGCCTTCGTCTTTCCCGGCCAGGGCAGCCAGACCGTCGGCATGGCCAAGGAACTGGTCGAAACATTTCCCGCCGCCCGCGCTCTCCTCGACGAGGTGGACGAGGCTCTCGGCCAGAAGCTCTCCACCCTCATGTTCGAGGGCCCGATCGAGACCCTGACGCTCACGGAGAATGCGCAACCCGCGCTCATGGCTGCCTCCATGGCCGTCATGCGGGTGCTGGAGCGTGAGAAGGGCTTTTCGCTCAAAGACCGCGTAGCCTACGTCGCCGGCCATTCGCTTGGCGAATATTCGGCGCTGGCAGCGGCCGGTGCACTTTCCGTCGCCGATACGGCGCGACTTCTCAAGCTGCGCGGCCAGTCCATGCAGAAGGCCGTGCCGGTCGGCGTCGGCGCCATGTCGGCGTTGCTCGGCGTCGGCCTCGATGTGGCGCGCAAGATTGCGGCCGATGCGGCACAGGGCGATGTCTGCGATATCGCCAACGATAACGAGCCGACGCAGGTCGTGCTCTCAGGCCACAAGACCGCGATCGACCGCGTGCCGGAGGTCGGAAAGGCGCATGGCCTCCGCCGTGCGATCCCGCTCCCGGTTTCCGCACCCTTCCACTGCAGCCTGCTTAAGCCGGCCGCCGATGCCATGGCGGAAGCGCTCGCCAAGGTCGAGATCAAGGCGCCTGTCGTTCCCGTCGTCGCCAATGTTCTTGCCGCGCCGATCAGCGATCCGGCCGAGATCCGCCAGCGCCTCGTGGAGCAGGTCACGGGCACCGTGCGCTGGCGCGAATGCGTACTCGCCATGGCCGCCGCAGGCGTTACCGAGCTTTATGAGATCGGCACCGGCAAGGTGCTGAGCGGCCTCGCCGGCCGCATCGACAAATCGCTGAAGGCGACGCCGGTCGGCACGCCCGCCGACATCGAGGCGGTCGCCGCGCAACTGATGAGTTGAGGGTAAAAATCATGTTCGATCTGACGGGCAAGAACGCGCTGGTGACCGGCGCGACGGGCGGCATCGGCGGCGCCATAGCCGAGGCTCTGCACGCCCAGGGTGCGACCGTGGTCCTCTCCGGCCGTCAGGCCGACAAGCTCGAGGTTCTCAAGGCCAAGCTCGGCGAGCGCGCCTTCGTTCAGCCCTGCGACCTCGCCAACAAGGAGCAAGTGGGCAAGCTGGTCGACGAGGCAATCAAGCTCGTCGGCGGACGCCTCGACATCCTCGTCAACAACGCCGGTCTGACGCGCGACAACCTCTTCATGGTCATGAAGGACGAGCAGTGGGACGAGGTGATCGCCGTCAACCTCACCTCGACCTTCATGCTGATGCGCGCGGCCGCACGCCACATGATGCGCTCGCGGACGGGCTACGGGCGGATCATCAACATTTCGTCCGTGTCCGGCATCATCGGCAATCCCGGCCAGGGCAACTACGCAGCCTCCAAGGCCGGCATGATCGGCATGACGAAGTCCCTCGCCCGCGAGGTCGCCTCGCGCGGGGTGACCGCCAACTGCATTGCCCCCGGCTTCATCGAAACGCCAATGACGGCTGTACTGAACGAGAAGCAGATTACCGCCATCAAGGAGGCCATCCCGGCCCAGAGTTTCGGCAAGCCCGAGGATATCGCGGCTGCCGCCGTTTACCTTGCCAGCGAGGAAGCCCGTTACATGACCGGACAAACCCTTCATATCAACGGCGGCATGGTCATGATGTGAGGCCTGTCCTCACATGCACCATACCGCGCCGGGGCTTCGTCAGGGCAGCTAGCCAAGGGATATGTTGTGTGTTAACGAGCCGAAAATTCGAGCCGTTGGCGCTGGAGTTTGCATCGATTTCAAGCAACCTGTAGTGGGAATCCCACGACAGGGCCGAATCGGTCGTAGCGAGGAGCGGCCGCAGCCTGTTGGCGGCGGCTTGAATAGGGTCGTCGGGGCCGCGTCGCGGCTCCCCGAGGTGACAGAGCGCGAGGGAAGTGGATATGAGCGACGTCGCAGAGCGCGTTAAGAAGATTGTCGTCGAGAACCTTGGCGTCGAAGGCGACAAGGTCGTCGAGACGGCGAGCTTCATCGACGATCTCGGTGCCGACAGTCTCGACATCGTCGAGCTGGTCATGGCGTTCGAGGAAGAGTTCGGCTGCGAGATTCCGGACGATGCCGCCGAGCAGATTCAGACCGTCGGCGACGCAGTGAAGTTCCTCGAGAAGAGCGCGGCCAGCACTGCCTGAGCGCCGCTGCTCTCAATCGAGCAGACTGATCGGGCTGCGTGCGCCGTCGGGGGGAACCGAACCGGTGCCGCAGTTCCATCGGAGCTCAGAAGGCAGTGCAGCAGATTTTGGGGGATGCCGTCGCGAGTGCCGGCGGCATGAAACGGCAGGAGCGGTAACGCGAGGCGACCTTCCTGCCGGATAACCTGGACAGGTGTGGGATGAAGCGTGTCGTCGTCACGGGGCTCGGGCTTGTTACTCCTCTCGGATGTGGCGTCGAGCCCACGTGGGCGCGGCTCCTCGAAGGACGCAGCGGCGCACGCCGCATCGCCGAGTTCGAGGTCGCCGATCTCGCCGCCCAGATCGCGGCGTTCATTCCGCGCGGCGACGGCTCCGCCGGTACGTTCAATGCCGATCAGTGGATGGAGCCGAAGGAGCAGCGCAAGGTCGATGATTTCATCGTCTATGCGATGGCGGCGGCCGAGCAGGCACTGACGGACTCCGGCTATGCAGCCAAGACGAAGGAGCAGCAGGAGCGCACGGGCGTCCTGATCGGCTCCGGCATCGGCGGCCTCAACGGCATTGCCGAGACCTCGCTGCTGCTCAAGGAAAAGGGCCCGCGCCGCGTGAGCCCGTTCTTCATTCCCGGCCGCCTGATCAATCTCGCCTCGGGCTATGTCTCGATTCGCCATGGTCTCAAGGGACCGAACCACGCGGTCGTCACCGCCTGCTCGACGGGCGCGCATGCGATCGGTGATGCCGCGCGCCTGATCGCTCTCGACGATGCCGACGTCATGGTGGCGGGCGGTGCCGAAAGCCCGATCTGCCGCATTGCCATCGCCGGCTTCGCCGCCTGCCGTGCGCTTTCGACGAACTTCAACAACGAGCCGACCAAGGCCTCGCGCCCCTACGACAAGGACCGTGACGGCTTCGTCATGGGCGAGGGTGCCGGCATCGTCGTGCTCGAGAGCCTGGAGCATGCCAAGGCGCGCGGCGCGCGCATCTATGCCGAGGTCATCGGCTATGGCATGTCGGGCGATGCCTACCACATCACGGCACCGGCCGAGGACGGCGACGGCGCCTTCCGCTGCATGCGGGCTGCCCTCAAGCGCGCCGGCATCACGGCCGACGAGATCGACTACGTGAATGCGCACGGCACCTCGACGCCCATGGGCGACGAGATCGAGCTCGGCGCGATCGAACGTCTCTTCGGCAACAGCGCCGGCAATCTCACCATGTCGTCGACGAAGTCGGCGATCGGCCACCTGCTTGGCGCGGCCGGCTCGGTTGAGGCGATCTTTTCCATTCTCGCGATGCGCGACAACATCGCGCCGCCGACCATCAATCTCGACAATCCTTCGGTGGAGACGCCGATCGATCTCGTACCGCACACCTCAAAAAAGAAACCGATCAATACCGTACTTTCGAATTCGTTCGGCTTCGGCGGCACGAACGCCTCGCTCGTCATGAGGCGGCTCGACGCCTAGGCTTATTTTCCCTTCGGCAGCAGTTCCACGCTGCTGCCGCGCTGTACTCGTTGCTCAACCTGTTGCATTCGTGTCCGCTCCGGCGACCGCCGGCTCGATCATGGTCCTGCCTTCATGCTTGCGGCCCGCTTTGGCCATAATTCAGGATAGCTTGAAGGGCTCAGTACTTCGCCCCTATGCCTATTCCCAACAGCGGCAGTGGCCCGACGACGCCGGATCGAGCAGGAGAGAAGCATCCAGAGCATGAGGCAGGCCCTGCCAACTCTCGATACGACCCGCAAGCGCCTCAATGCCCTGCCGCGCAGCCCCGCGGAAGCGCTTGAGCCTGGTCGTGCGCCGCGTCCGCCGCGACGGATCCGCGAACGCCGTGAGGCGCGGCGGATGAACGGCTTCCTGCGCTTCATCAGTGGCATCATCACGTTCGCCTTCCTCGGCATGTCGGTTGTCGCGGTCATCGCCCTCCTGCTGCGCGCCAACTTCGATGCGCCCGGCCCACTCATGCATTCCGCCGTCACGGTCATCCCGCGCGGCGAAGGCGTCCAGGAGATCGCGGCACGCCTCGAGCGCGAAGGGATCGTGTCCGACCGCCGTCTCTTCGTGGCGCAGTATCTCTCGCAGTCGCTTCACACGCGCTTCTCCGGCGGCAAGGAGATCGCGCTCCAGGCTGGTGAATTCGAGT
>CAUJKI010000224.1 GCA_963205015.1 Pseudomonadota bacterium | reverse complement strand
CTTCTCGGTGCGTGGCGTGGTGCCTTGCACAACACCGAGACCTATCTTGTCATGGCGCATGACGACGGCCAGGGCCGCATCGTCATGCGCGGCGATGATATCCAAGTGGACTGGCCGGGCGTCGCGGGCCAGCGCGTGTTCAAGGAGATCGAGGAAAATCTCATCAGGGCGGCGAAAGCGAACGGCGCCACGTACATCCGCAATCCCATCCAGAACACGTTCCTCGGCAAGAATCTCATCACCGTCCATCCGCTCGGCGGCTGCGGCATCGGCTTCGATCGCACCCAGGGCGTGGTCGACGATACCTCGCGCGTGTTCGATGCGGCGTCGCCTGATCCTCAGGCCGTGCACCGCGGCCTCTACGTCTGCGATGGCTCGATCATTCCGCGCCCGCTCGGCGTGAACCCGCTGCTGACCATAACGGCGCTTGCCGAGCGCGCCATGATCCACCTCGCGCGCGACCTCGGCCGTGCGCTTACCGATGCGCCGATCCCGAATGGCGCGGTGATTTCGCTCACGCCAGCGCCGGATCAGCGCCGACCCGTGGGTGTAACCTTCACCGAGCGCATGGCCGGCTTCATCGCCGACAGCAACGACGGCAATTACGAGACCGCGGCGAAGGCGGGCGAGTCCATCAACCAGCACTTTGCCTTCACCGTTACGGTCCGCATCGACGACGTCGACCTCTTTCTGAGCAATCCCACCCACGCCGGAACCCTCACCGGCACGGTCGAGGCGAAGCATCTCTCGCCCGAGCCGCTCGACATCTCCGAAGGCCGCTTCAGCCTCATGCGGCGCGACGAGAGCAACGTCGAGACGCGGCGTTTCGAGTACGCGTTTGTGCTGACGGCGCGCGATGGCCGGCGCTTCCACTTCGACGGCTACAAGGTCGTGCACAATGACCGCCTGCCGGGCGATCTCATCCGCGATACGACGACACTTTTCGTCACACTCACGGACGGCGACGGGAGTGGTCGTGGCAGTCGCAGACGGCTCGGGGTGCTGAAGATCGCGCTCAGCGACTTCACGAAGCAGGTCCGCACCATCCAGGGCATCGGCGGCAACGGACCGCGCGATCGGGCGGGGGCAGTCGCGAAGTTCGGCGCGCTTTTCGCCAGCCAGCTCTTCGACGTCTATGGCGGGGTGTTCTCCCCACTCAAGCGCTTCGATCCAGAGCGGGCGCGCAAGAAACGCGATCTGCGCGTCGGCGAGCCCGAGGTCCACTATTTCACGACCGCCGACGGAAAGCGTCTGCGGCTCATCCGCTATGCCGGCGGAAAGAAAGGGCCGGTGCTCTTCACGCACGGCCTCGGCGTCTCGAGTCTCATCTATACGGTCGATACGATCGACACCAACCTCGTCGAGTATCTCGTGGCGGCGGGCTACGACTGCTGGCTGCTCGACTATCGCGCGTCGATCGATCTGCCCTATGCGCGCGATCTATGGACGGCCGACGATGCCGCGCGCGAGGACTACCAGCCGGCCGTGAACCTCATTCTCAAGGCGACGGGTGCCAAGAGTGTGCAAGTCATGGCGCACTGCTTCGGTTCGACGACCTTTGTCATGGCCATGCTGGGCGGCTGGCTCACGGGCGTGCGCTCGGCCGTCATCTCGCAGATCGCGTCGGACGTGGTCGTGCCGTACTACCCGCAGCGGCTCCTGGCGCAGCTTCGCGCGCCTTCACTGTTCAGCACCATAGGCCTGGATCATGTGAACGCACGGGCCACCACTGAGGATGGCGTCGCGGGGCGCGTCGCCGATGCACTGATCCGCGTGCTCGTGCCCTTCCGCCGTGAGGAGCGCACGCGCAGCGCGACCTCGAACCGCATCACTGCGCTCTATGGTCAGCTCTACGAGACGGCGCAGCTCAACAACCTGACGTTCGAGGTTGCACTGCCGGAGATGTTCGGCGAGGCCAACATCGATACCTTCAAGCAGCTCGCGCTGATCGCACGCCGGCAGACGATCGTCGGTGCCGACGGCAGCGATATCTACATGCCGAACCTCGATCGCCTCGCGATCCCGATCACGTTCATTCATGGCGAGCTCAACCGCTGCTTCCTGCCCGAAAGCACGGAGCGCACGGTCGCGAAGCTCGCGGCGCGTAATGGGGCGGATCTCTATACGCGCCACGTCGTCGAGGGCTATGGCCACATCGACTGCATTTTCGGCAAGGACGCCGCGAGCGACGTCTATCCACTTATTCACGCCCATCTCGAGAAGACGGCAGAGGGGTGAGGAGCGCGGTGATGTGCATCTTCTTCCCCTTCTCCCCGTTCTTACGGGGAGAAGGTCGGGATGAGGGGCGGCCACACACGCCATCGTTGGTGTTTATCGCCGCCCCTCGCCCTAGCCCTCTCCCCGTAAACGGGGAGAGGGGACAGAAGCACTTTTCTTCCCCGCGCCCACGATGTCGATGAGTTCGCGCAGGTGCGTGAGGCGCTGCGTCTTTGGCTTGTCGCCGCCCTTGTCGATGTCGCCGCCTGCGGGAATGACGGCGCGCTTGAAGCCGAGCTTGTGAGCTTCGCGCAGCCGCGTGCTCATCTGGGGCGCGGGCCGCACCGCTCCCGAGAGGCTGATCTCGCCGAAATAGACATCGCCGGGCGGCAGCGGTGTGGCCAGCAGTGACGAGACGAGCGCCGCCGCAGCAGCCAGATCGGCGGCGGGCTCGGCTATGCGCAGACCACCCGCGACATTCAAATAGACATCGGCCTGCGAGAAGCTGACGCCGCACCGCGCGTCCAGCACGGCGAGCAGCATCGAGAGGCGGTTTGAATCCCAGCCGACGGTCGCACGGCGCGGTGTGCCGAGCGATGACGGCGCGACGAGCGCCTGGATTTCGACCAGCAGGGGCCGGCTGCCCTCGATGCCTGCGAAAACCGCCGTGCCGGGCGCGCTGTTGTCGCGATCGCCAAGGAAGAGTTCCGAGGGGTTCGCGACCTCGCGCAGTCCGCTCTCGACCATCTCGAAGACGCCGATCTCGTCGGCCGGACCGAAGCGGTTCTTCACCGAACGCAGAATGCGATAGGGATGACCGCGATCGCCCTCGAAATAGAGGACGGTATCGACCATGTGCTCGATCACCTTCGGGCCGGCGATCTGGCCGTCCTTAGTGACATGCCCGACGAGCAGCATGGCGGCGCCCGACTGCTTGGCGAAGCGGATGAGCGACTGCGAGGCCGCGCGCACCTGCGAGACGGTGCCCGGCGCTGCGTCGAGCCCATCGGCCCAGAGTGTCTGTATGGAATCGATGATGACGAGATCGGGCCGCCGGCCCTGCTCGAGCGTCGCGAGGATATTGGCGAGGTTCGTCTCGGCGCCGAGCGCGACGGGCGCCGCCGCGAGGCCGAGCCGCTCGGCGCGCAGCCGCACCTGTGCTGCCGCCTCCTCGCCCGAGAAGTAGACGGCGCGCCGCCCCGTTTCGGCAAAGCGCGCGGCCACCTGCAGGAGCAGTGTCGATTTGCCGATGCCCGGCTCGCCGCCAATCAGGAGTGCTGAGCCCGGCACGATGCCGCCGCCCGTGACGCGGTCGAGCTCGGGCAATCCCGTCGGGATGCGCGGCGCCTCCGCCGTGCTGCCGGCGAGCGTCTCGAGTGGTGCCGGCTTGCCCTTGGCGGAGCGCGTGAGGCCGCTGCCTGGCGTGGCGGCCACGGCGGCGATGCCCTCTTCCTCGACGATGGTGTTCCACTCGCCGCAGGAGGCGCACTTTCCTGCCCACCGGGAGGAGACGGCGCCGCATGACTGGCAGACGAAGCTCGTTCTTGCGGCCTTGGCCATCGGCTCTCCGTGTCTCGACCTGCGGCGCGAGATAGCCTGATTCTGAGCGGGGTTGCAGCATCGGGCGGCGGTCCCCACATACTGCCGTTCCTCCCCGCCCATGGGCACTGTCGCACGGCGGGCGCGGATGCTCTATAGCCTCGGGCACTTCAGCCGCCCGCCCGACCGAGGACCCACGCCATGGCGCCCCGTCTTCCTGCCGATATCCGCACGCCCGCCTATGTTCTCGACGTGGCGCTGCTCAAGCGCAACCTCGCGACGGCGGCGCGCATCCGGCGCGAGGCGGGCGTGAAGATCCTGCTCGCGACCAAGGCTTGGGCCATGCCGGCTGCCTTCCCGCTCATGCGCGACGCGCTCGACGGC
>CAUJKI010000223.1 GCA_963205015.1 Pseudomonadota bacterium | reverse complement strand
AAGAGACTGCAAGTAACGCGCGAACTCGTCCTGGAGCTGGCGCTGGGCCTCCGTTAGCGGCATGTCCATTGCAGAATCGATCCTTATGGCGCGGAGCCCAACACCCGAAGCTTTGGGGGCCGTCTTCTGGTGCCCTCGTCTTCGGACTATTTGTACGGACAATATTTGAGCAGCCTTGATATTGTCAAGCGGCTTGACGCTCGGCCTACGGCATCCGGCAATGAGTTCAGGCTGCGCCGAAAGGTGCCGGCCGCATGCAGCTCCAGGAAGCAGCGGCCTACCGAGCGCCGGCTATCGAGCCGCAGGAAACAGCCGTATGAGCGCGTCGGCCACCACTGCTCCCTTCCCGCGGGCGCGGACAATAATCGGGTTCATTTCGATTTCCGTCGCGAAGGAGCAAAGCATCTCGGCGTGCTGTCCCAACCGCATGACCAAGGACACCAAGGCATCGGTATCGGCCGCGGGCTTGCCCCGGAAACCGGCGAGCAATGTCGACAGCCCCCGCACGCGGGAGATCGTCTCGCGCACCTGGCTCTCGTCGAAAGGCGGCACGAGAAATGCGACGTCCTTCATCAGCTCGACGAGCACACCACCGCTGCCGACCATAACGACCGGGCCGAACTGCGGATCGAGCTTCATGCCGATTACGGCTTCGACGACACCGTCAACCATTTCCTCAAGCAGAAAGCCCTTCACGTCGATGCCGTCGTCCAGCCGCTCGCGGACGGCGTGCAACCTGCGGAACGCCGCCACGAGGGCCTGATCGCCGTCGATGCGCAGTTCAACGGCTCCGATATCGGATTTGTGGGCAAGATCGGGGGATATGAGCTTCAGTGCGACGGGATACCCGATCTCCCGTATGAACTGATGCGCCTCGCGCTCCGATGTAACCAAGCGGCCCGCCGGCAGCGGGAAGTCGAGATGCCCCAGTAGCTGCTTGCTCTCCCACTCGCTGAGAACACTCCGCCCTTCCTGACGTGCTTGTGTCACCTCGGGGAGAGCGGCAGCACGAATGCTTTTGGCATCAGGGGCCGCAGCACCTTGATCATGAGCAGACCAAGCGCGGCAATGGGTGACGAGGCGCGCCACCGCCTTCACGAGGCTGGCCGGGGTATCGAAATACGGCAGCTGAGCTTCCTGCAGGATTGAGGCGCCTCGCCCACTGAAGCTCAAACCTGCCCACAGGACGACGACAGGAACCTCTCCCCGCGAACGCTCGACGATGCTCTCCAGCACAGTGTCGTAGTTTTCGGCAATGGTGAGCGCTGGGACGATGATGCCAACGGACGGGTCGGTCCCGAGAACCTCGATGGACTGCGCAATCATGCCCGGGTTGGTGAGGGCAACGGCGCCCACATCGAGCGGGTTGGACGGCGTTTGAAACTCCGGCAGCAGGGGTCGCAGCGCATCGACGGTCGCATCCGTCAGCTCGGCAATCGTAACGCCTTCGCTGCCCATCATATCTCCCGTCACGGCGGCAATGCCGCCGGAGATCGAGATCATGGCCACACCGCCACGCTCGGCGATCAGCCGCCGCTGATCATCCGAGATCGCGGCCATGAGCGCAGCCTGGAGATAGAGCTCGTCGAAATCATCGACGCAGATCACGCCGTACTGCCGGGCGACCGCACGAAAGACCTCGTCTTCGCCGGCCAGGTGAGCGGTATGTGAAAGCGCAAGCTGTCGGCCAAGCTCGGAGCGGCCGACCTTGAGGACGATCACGGGTTTGCCCCGATCCCGAGCGCGCTCTACTGCCGCAATGAACCGCCGACCGTCGTCGATCCCCTCGATACACGCGGCGATGACCTTGGTTCCGGGGTCGTCGACAAGAAACTCGATGAAATCGCTCAGTGTGAGATCGGATTCGTTGCCGGGCGCAATGATGAAACTGAAGGACAGTCCTCGCTCGCGCGCGCACGCGAATATCGATCCCATCGCCATGCCACCGCTGTGGCTCACGAGACCGATCGGCCCGGCGTCCGCGGCGCCATGGAGCAGAGTAGCTGTAGGCGTAGCGATCGCCTTATCCTGGAAATTGACGAAGCCGAAGGCATTCGGTCCGATGATCCTGACACCGGCTTCCGCGGCAACGCGCGTTAGTTCGGCCTGCATCTGTCGGCCTTCGGCGCCGGCCTCCGCATAGCCGGACGTGAAGACGACGGCGACTGCCGCCTTGCGCCGCCCGGCCTGCCGGATGATGTCCGCGACCTGTTGGCGTGGCACGGAGATCAAGACGGCGTCGACGGCGATATCGGAAGGGATGTCCTCGAGCTTCGGATAACAAGTGAGCCCGCCGATCTGCCCGTACTTCGGATTCACCGGCAGAATATGGCCCCGATACCCGTGCCTCTGCAGATAACCCAGAACCTTGCCGCCGAATTTGCCGGCATCGGGTGTCGCGCCGATGATGGCGATCGACTTGGGGCGCAGCACGCGCTCGAGATCGGACATCACTTTGCCCGCGGTGCTATACGCGCAGTGCCCACAATGGCCTTCTCGCCTTTGTCGTTCTCGCACCAGACCTTGCAGACCAAATGCTGGCCATCCACCGCTTCGACCACGCCCTTGGCCGTCACGGTCGTATCCACCAGGACCGGAGAGATGAATGTGATCTCGAGATCATCTCCCTTGACCGGCCATGAACCCAGCCACTTCGTGAGCATACGCAGCAGGAAGGAGGCGGCGATGGCACCGTGCGCAATGGCACCCGGGAAGCCGCGCTTGCGCGCAAACTCGTCGTTGAGGTGAACCGGGTTGCGATCATTGGCCATGACGCTGAAGTCGTCGATCAGCTTGCGGGATACCTTGACCTTGAGCGGGGGGATTTCATCGCCAGCCCGCGCTGCAATCTTAGTCGCCATCGTAGTCACTCCGCCCAGATCGAGATGCGCTTGCCGGTCAGAACCATCTGACCATGCTGGTTCACGGTCTCGGTCTCGAATTCGACGTACTTGCGCTCGCGCTTCACGTATTTTCCTTTTACGCGCAGCGACGTCGTCAGCACGTCGCCAGGGCGTATCGGCTCGAGAAAGGAAAGCTGCTGCTTGGCGTGCACGCCGCCCGGCGGCTTGTTGCGCAGAAGATCCTGTATGCAGTCGGATAGATAGATGAACGCTAGGCCCGGAGGGACGATCGGCCCACCATACGCAGAGTTTCGAGCTGCTTCGGTGTCGTCGTAGATATCGTCGTTGTCGCCTGTCGCATCGCGCCAAGCACGGCAGATCTCGGGAGACGCCTGCCAGACGGCAGTACCCCAAAGCTGCCCGGGCTCGAAGTCGTCGAAGTAAGCACGTCGCATTCTGTAAGGCTCCTCGAATTTCCAGGCCGGCCGCTGCTTATCGCAGCTCATGCTTCGGCGGCCCTAGCAGACTCGCGATCCAGGCGTGTCGTTCGAGCCGATCGCCCGGCGTCCACGGTTGGCCGTGGACGCCGGCCCCGCTCAGATCCGCACCAGCAGGCCGCATTCCTTTTCCGCGTAGGTCTTCCAGAACTGCGGCCATTCCTGTGCGGGCTTGGCCGAGGAATGAGCCGCATCGGCCTTTGTCCAGCACGCGATGTAGTCGGCTTCCTCTTTCAGGAGTTCATCCTGAGCCTTCTGCAACGCATCGGTCCACAGGCCGACATCCTTCAAGTACTGGACCGCACCAACGTGATACGGAGCCAGCTTCAATGGCACAGCCAAGCTCCGCTCCAGCGTCCAATCCTTCATGGTTGGCGCAATGTCCTTGAACTCGTTGTGCGACTCGGCAATGGACTTCAGCATCCAGTAGCCGAGGTTGGCATCGACACCGTCGTAGGCCATGACGTCGGGGAACGGGAAGCTGAAGATCTGGATCGACTCGCCCGGCTTCAAGCCGACGGCCAGCGATATCTTGGCGGGAAAGATCGTCGGATAGATCTGCTCGAAGAACGCCCATCCGGGATGATCGGGCGGATATGGCAGCTCCAGAAAGCGGACACCGTAGGGGCCTGCTTGCATCTGCTGGAACTGCGTGTTCCACGTCGATCCGCCGGCGGCATCCACGACGCCCTGCGCAAGAGCCTCCCATGCAGCCGAGTAGCCCGGCACGTTCACCTTCGTCACGTCATCCCACTTGAGCCCCTCGAAGTTGAGATAGGCTTCGGTGATCGCATTGCCCGAAGGCGATCCGACGAGGAACGACAGCTTCTTGCCTTTGAGATCCTTGATGGAGCGGATGTTGCTGTCGCCACGCGTCGCGATGGTGAAGCTCGAGCTGCGATTAGTCTGCCAGAGCAGACGAACTTTCTGCGGCCCCCATTCCTTTGCCGACCATTCGTGCCAGGCGCGACGGGAGAATACGGCATCGGAGCTCGTCACGAAAAACGACACCTGACCGGACCGAGCTGCCCGCATGCGCGCCAGGTTGTTGCTGAGCGGCAGGAGCCGGGATTTGATCCCGAACTTTTTCAGGACGCCCTCGGTCGCGGCCATCGGCTCATTGTAGCCGGACGTGCCGATATCGTAGGCAGCGATTGCAAACAGCGGCGGCTTTGGCGGCGGTTCGGCGGCCTGAGCGCCCAAAATACCTGCGGAAGACAGGATTGCAGACGTCGCAAGAACTCGTACCGTCCGCCTAATAGGCTTACTACTCATCGCGCTTCTTCCTCTCCTAAAATCCGGTCGTTTCTGACCTATTGTCGCTTCGTTCTATGCAGTCAGTACTCTCTCGAGGGCCGATAGATCTGAGAGCGCGTCGAGCGACAGGATCACATCGCGGATCTCGTCAGCGCGTTGCATGGAGACCGCCGTCGTCGCGTTGTCGAGGAACTTCGCAACAATATCGTCGCCGGAAAGAGGGCGATCGGCGCTGCCGCGATTGATCTGCTCCCGGTGAGCGACAGTCCGGCCATCTGCGAGGCGGACGACCACGTTCGCCGAATAGTGCCGCGGAAAACCGGATTCGGGATCGGCGGCATGAACGACGCGGTCCGTCAGTGCGAGCACTTCAGGATCGCTGATGTGATCGTCATCGAAATCCGGAATGCCGAGGCGCCCTGACGCGAGCGCCCGCGCAACGACATATGGAATGGAGAACTTCGCGTCATAACCGTTAGTCGGCCGCCTCTTCGCCTCTTCCGGTTCGCAAACGATAGGTATGACGTCAGCGGGCAGGCCGACGGATACTTGATGTACGTCGCCCGCACCGAAGTTGTGCTCGCGCATCAGCGACAGGGTCGCGTCAACGGCCGAGTGCACAAAATGGCAAGCCGGATAGGGCTTCACGGCGACGTCCAGGAGCTCCCATTCCCGTCCGAGCCCACGCGTCGCGAGGTCGAGATCGACATGCTCGGCTCGTGAGCCGAGGTAAGCATTGTACAGGCCGTGACGTCCCTCGTAGGCCAACCTGGGGCCGGTGAAGTTCTCCGCCGCAAATGCAGCCGCGGTGATGCCGCAGGCGGCGGCGTGACCCGGATGAAGCCGCTTCGTCCATGCCCCATCGGCGACGAACTCGATACAGCCAGAAGCAAAGCTCAGGGCGATGCCTTGAGCCAATGTAAGCTGCTCGCTGCTGAGGCCTAAAAGTCGCCCGGCGGCCAGGGCGCAACCAAAGCCGCCGACAAGGCCTGTGGGATGGAAACCGACATGATGGAACTCTGCCTTGGCTGCGGCTGCGATTCGTGTCGCGCACTCGATTCCCACGACATATGCGGCGAGCAGGTCGCTGCCGCTCGCGCGCGCATGCGTTGCCGCCGCAAGCGTAGCCGGCAGCACACTCGCCGTCGCATGGATGATGCCGGCGAGATGCGTATCGTCATAGTCGAGGCCGTGGATCAGCAGTCCGTTCGTCAGCGCGGCATCCCGAAGCGGAAGCCTCGTCTGAAAACCGATGATCGGGCTGTCACCCGTTCCCGCGATCTTGTTGATCGCCGCCATGCTCACGCGGGCATAGTCGAACCGAGTCGAGGCGAACGCCAATCCGACAGCATCGAGTATCAGATGCTTCGCTCGATCCAGGACGCGTTCCGGAATCGCGTCGTAAGTAACAGTCGCAGCGAAGGCCGAGAGGCGTTCCGAAATCGAGCGGATATCGACCTGGGCTTTGTCCGACGCATCGGATTCACCCTGCGCAAGCCCGTGCACCGAGGTCGAAGTATCACCGGGCTCGCGGCGTGAGAGAGTGCCGATAGCCGTTCCTGCAAAGGGCATTGACACGCTTGCCTCCCCGTACCGGACAAAATGCGCTTCATGCGCCCATTATTGTCCGGACAAAATTATCCTGGCTGTACGCGGGTGTCAATCGGGCCTTGCCAGGGAGGGCAGCGCCCTCGTTTCAGATAATGTACGTCAGGGCTCCTTCATGGTTCTCGCGCAACGCGACTGGGCATCGGCAGCGCCGGTCCCTCCCCCCTGATCGCGGCCATTGCCAGAACGATTCCGATACCTGCGGCCTGAGGAATCCATCCGGGCCAAAGCAATGCAACGCCAGCCGCGGCAACTATGCCCCGCTCGAAAGTGTTCAGCCGCCGGAACCACGGCACGTATCCTTCAAAACTGCCGCCCAGAAGCGCAAAACCCAGCAAGGACGCGAGGAAGACGTGCACGACTTCGAGGAATGACGCTTCGAGAATGAGGGCCGGCTGATACACGAAGACGAAGGGCACGATGTACTTCGCCATGCCCAGATGCATCCCCGCCACCGCAGCGCGCATCGGATGTGCGCCAACAATTCCGGCGGCCACATACGTACCAAGCGCGACGGGCGGCGTGATGTAGGAAGCAAGCCCCCAGTAGAGGACAAAGAGATGCGACGCCATCAGGCTGAAGCCTGCATTGACCAACGCAGGCGCCAGCACGGCCGCCAGGAAGATGTAGCAGGCCGTGATCGTCATGCCCATTCCAAGAATGAAAGAGGCCAGCGCTCCGAATACAAGCAGCAGGATCGGAACGTTGCCCGCGAACATGGTGATCTCGCGCGCAAACGAGCTACCCAAGCCGGTCATCGAGAAGGAGCCGAGAATGAAGCCGCAGGCGACGAGCACGGCAGTCACTTCGACAATGAGCAGACCGATTTCCTTGAGCAGACGCAAAGCCTCGCGGATGTTCAGCTTGACGTCGCCTCGATATATCGCGGCCGCCAGCAGGACCAACGAGGCATAGAAGGCCGCCTGCCCCTCCTGCTGATAGTAGATGAAGTACGTCATGACGACGAAGGACAAGGCGTACGGCCAACCGCGCTTGAGAACGGGCCCTAGCTGCGGCACGAGTGACTTGTCGATGCCATACAGCCCATGCCGGCCGGCGTGACAGTGCACTTGGATAAAGAGTGTCCAAAAGTAGAGGAGTGCCGGGAGGGCCGCCGCGGCGGCCACATCCCAATAGGGCACTTGGAGATAGGACGCCATGACGAAGGCCACGGCGCCCATGACGGGCGGCAGGATGCAGCCGCCTGCCGAGGAGCACGCTTCAACCGCGGCGGCGTAGTGAGCCGGATAGCCCGTCTTCTTCATCGCCGGAATAGTGAAGGGGCCGCTTGTCAGAATGTTCGAGATAACGCTGCCGCTCAACGTTCCGAAGAGGCCGCTCGAGACGACAGTTGTCTTCGCTGCGCCACCTATCTGTGCGCCGAAGATCGCGTCGGAGATGTCGAGGAAGAACTTGCCGCCACCGGTGAATGTCAGAACCACGCCGAAGATCAGGTATCCGATCACCATAGATCCGACCACCTGCAGGGGGAGGCCGAGAACGCTGTCCGTGCTGAGGATGTGATAGTTGAGCACCGAATTCAGCGGAAACGACGCGCCACCGAGCAACCCGGGCATGTAGTCGGCAAAGAGCGGGTATGCGGCGAAGAAAGCGGCAAAAACGAAAAGCACGGTACCGCCCACGCGCCGCACGGCCTCGAGCGATATCGGGACAAGGATCAGACAGAGTATGTTGTAGTGCGACGGCGCTCCGAATGCCCAACCCTGGTTGGTGATCTCGAAGGCATTCAGTGTCAGATAGATAAAGATGCCGAAGGTTGTGATGGTCAGGGCGAGATCGTACCAGGGTACTGGACCCTCCGTCGCCTTTTTGGTCACTCCGTAGTAGAGAAAGACGGGTGAAAGAAAGAGCGCCAGAAGCAGATACATATAGAAATTCACGAACATCGGAACGATATAAAATATCTGCAGTATCGTCAGAACGACGCCAATCGCGAAAAGTGTGAGCATGATCGCACTCATCGGCTTCGAAAGCGTCCGATGCTTGCTGATCCCTTCGACGGGCGGCAGGTTGAGAGCGTCTGCTGTTGTATCCATGGCTCAGCTCACATTAACAGGGGGCAGGCTCGCGGTGCATGACACGCGAGGCGTTGATCATTCTCGAAACTGCTGGGTTGTACTCGTCTGACGGCCACCAGCCCGCTACGCATCCCGAAACTCCATCGGCCGCGTTGGAGGCGGTGATGCCTTCGGCGGCCGATTCTTGAATTCTTCGCAGTTTGCGTCTGTACGGTTGGGCGACGATGTCGGCGATGAGCGAAACTGCGGGAGAGGACGGCGCGAACTGCGCCTCGTTGCGCGCCGGCTCGTGTGCCGGCGCAGCTTGTCGATCGCAGAAGCAACGTCCGGGGCCGCCGGTATCGGCGCTTACAAGATGCCTCGACACTCTTGTCTCCCCAGACCCGTAGCAAGCAAATCGGCGCCAATAGGCCGCCGCTATTTTTATTGTCCGGACAAAATATCTTGCTTAAGAGTAGAAGTCAATCGGCAACAAAAATTGGCGCCGCAGACTTTGTGTCGCCCGTAGCCATCTGGCCAGCCAGCGAAGCGGATACCCATAGCAGGCGGGAACGGCAGGGAGGCCGGGATAGCCGCAAGGCGGCACCGGCATCGAGGCATTGCGCAGGTCTGGGTGAGACCAAGATCCGATATGTCGAACCGGTCCGCGATGTCGCGCACCGGTTCTGACCAGATCGCAGAGTTCGAGACGAGTAAAAGCTGTGCGCCTCGGCAGGCCTTGTGTGCCGAAGCGCACTGCATTCCGCCGGCCTCTACCGTCCGAGGGCCGAAGACCGCCACCAGGGCGGGTATCGCGGGAGAACGTGCCCAGAAGTGGGATGATTCACGCCACCCTTGCCGGTCGCCACCCGTTTCGACGGACGACGTTCGACGGCCTTACTTGCTGCCGACGGCGTCGGAGACGCACTTCTTCGAGAAGCTCGACTTGGCAGCGCCCGCGAGCTTCTTGTCAGCGGCGGCCTTGTCGCAGCTCGCCGAGGCATCCTTCTGGCACTTCGTCATGAACGAATTGAGCGCGGCACCGGCGAGCTTCTTCGCCTGGGCCTGGGCCTGGCACGATTGCGCAGGCGCCTGCGCATGAGCAATCGAGGCGCCGGCAACGAGAGCAAGAGCAACGACAAGGGTCCTCATGGGACTCTCCCTAGAGCTGTTGAGGCGCGCATTCATGTCGAGCCACGATGAATGCCGCATGAACCCGGCAACGCGCCCGTGCATTCTTGGTTCACGCGGCTGCAAATAAACAAAATTCAGCAATTATCGCCCCCGCTCCATCTCCCGCAGCTTCCCAACAATCCCGCTCGGGAAGAAATAGACACTGAGAATGAAGAGCACGCCGAGCCAGAGTAGCCAGCGATCGGGATGCAACAGGTGCGGGATGAGCGGAAGCGATGCCGTCGCCTCGCTCGCGATGGCCATCAGCTTCTGCAGGTAGTTTTGCGCGAGGATGAAAAGTGCTGCGCCAATGACGGCACCGTAGAGCGTACCCATGCCGCCGATCACCACCATCAGCAGGATATCGAGCATGATCGCGAACGAGAGCGTCGTGTCCGGCCCGGTATAGCGCACCCAGATGGCGCTCATGGCCCCCGCGAGCACAGCCATGCCCGCCGCGAGGCAGTTCGCGACGGTGCGGTAGTAGACGACGTTGTAGCCGAGCGCCTCTGCGCGGAAGTCGTTCTCGCGGATAGCCTGAAGCACGCGGCCGAACGGCGAATTCACGATCCGTAGCGCCGCCAGCAGCAGCAGCAGCGCCGAGAAGAACACGAGGTAGTAAGAGAGAATACGTCCATCCACGCGCACCCCAAGAAACGGCACATCGAAGAGCACTGTCGCGGGCCGCAGCAGCGGCGGCACGCGGAACGAGCGGCCATCCTCGCCGCCCGTGTACTCCGAAAGCTGGCCCGCGAGGATCGCGAAGGCGGACGCAACCGCAAGCGTGATCATGGCATAGAAGATCGCGCGCACGCGCAGCGACAGAAGCCCGATCACGAAGGCGAGGACAGCACCGACAACGAGAGCGATCGCAAGGCCGAGCCCTGCAGAGGTCCAGGTCGGCCCCCAGCCATAGAGCGCGAGGCCGACGCCATACCCGCCGATGCCGAAGAACATCGTGTGCGCAAACGAAACAATGCCCGTGTAACCGAGCAGCAGGTCGTAGCTCGCCACGAGCACAATGAAGATGCAGATCTTGGCCGCCGTGTTGATCGGCTGCGAGCCGCTGAAGAGAAAGGGCGCGAAAGCGAGCGCGACGAAGATCGCGAGCAGCAGAAAGGACAGGATGCGGCTCCGCGGCAGGTCGCCGGACAGTGCGGATTGGATCATCACACTAGCGCCTCGCAACCGGATAAAGCCCCTGCGGCCGCCACATGAGGATCGCGACCATGAGCAGAATATTCGAGGCAACGGCGATCTTCGGCGCGAGGTAGCCCGTGTAGTTGGCCATCAGCGCCACGAGGATCGCGCCGAGGAAGCAGCCGCCGACCGAGCCTAGTCCCCCGATGATGATGACGATGAAGACGAGCACCATGATGTCGCCGCCGATCGCGGCCGTCAGCGTCTCGCGGTAGAGCGCCCATAGGGTGCCTCCAAGGCCGGCGAGCGCAGAGCCGGCAATGAACACGCCGACGAAAAGCTGACGGATGCGATAGCCGAGCGCCTCGACCATCTCGCGGTTCTCGACCCCGGCGCGGATGAGCAGGCCGACCTTCGTGCGGTTCAGCACGAGTTGCATGACGATGAAGACGGTAAGACCGACCGCCACCGCGAGCAGGCGAAATTTCTCCAACGCGAAATCGCCGACCGTGATGGCGCCGCGAAGGCCGTTCGGCAGTGGCATGGGCTTCTGGTCGCCACCCCAGACCACGTGGATGAGCTGCTCGGCGACGATGAGGCCGCCCATGGTGATGAGGATCTGCTTGAGGTGCTGGCCATAGACGGGCCGCACGATGACGCGCTCGAAAGCCCAGCCGAGCGCACCCGTGCCGATCATGGCCGCAATGACAGCAAGAAGCAGTGCCGCGAGATTGAGCGACAGCGCATCGGACTGAACCCAGCCGCTGAGCGGAACGAGCACGGTCATGGCCATGTAGGCGCCGATCGCGATGAAGGCGCCATGACCGAAGTTGAGCACGTCCATGAGACCAAAGATCAGCGTGAGGCCGCTCGCAATGACGAAAATCATGCTGCCCATGGCGAGTGCGGCGATAGTAAGGGTCACCCACGTCGTCGGACTGCCGACGAGCGGCAACGCGACGAGCGCAATGATCGGCGCGATGAATACAGGCAGCAGATCACGCGGCGTCCTCGGCAGGTCAGTAGTGGCCGGACTGGATGTCGTCGCCATGTGCCCTTCCTACTGGTGCGCCGCGAGCGAAAGGCCGAGCAGACGCGTCTGCAGCACACTATCGGCGGCGAGCGCCTCCATGGTGCCGCGATGGACGATGCGGCCGTCATCCATCACCGCCACGGTGTCTCCGAGGCTCGCGGCAAATCGGAAGTTCTGCTCAACGAGCAGGATGGTCGTCTCGGCGCGCTTAAGTTCCTTGAAAGCCGCGATCATGCCCTCGATGATGGCCGGCGCGATGCCCTTCGTCGGCTCATCGATGAGGATGAGCGCCTTGGGCTCGACGATCGCGCGGGCGATGGACAGCATCTGCTTCTGACCGCCGCTCAGCAGGCCTGCGGGCAACTGCCAGAAGCGCTTGAGCGCGGGAAAGAGGCCGAAAATCCAGTCGAGGCGCGCCGCATCCGGCGGGCCGAGGCGTGCAGCGAGACGCATGTTTTCGGCAACGGTCAGATCCGCGAACACACCCATGCTCTCGGGCACATAGCCAATGCGCAAACGCGCGATATCGGGCGTCGCGCGCCCGCCAATCGATTGCCCATCGAAGGTGATCGTGCCCCGGCTCGGCGGCCAGAGGCCCATGATGGTCCGCAGCGTCGTCGTCTTGCCGGCACCATTGCGGCCGAGCAGCACGGTGAGCTCGCCGCGCGGCACCACGAGGTCCACACCTTGCAGGATGTGATACTGGCCGATGTGTGTGTGAACACCTTCGAGGCTCAGCAGCGGCTCGCTCATGACGCGGCCTCCCCCGCACCAACCGCCGCGGGCATGGAGCCGAGATAGGCTTCCTGCACGATCGGCAAGGCGATGACGGTCTCGGGATCGCCGTCGGCGACGAGCTGGCCGTTGTGCAGCACGACGATCCGATCGGCGAGCGAGCGCACGACATCCATCTTGTGCTCGACGAGCAGGATGGTCTTGTCGCCGGCCGCCTTCAGACGCTTGATGAGATCGAGCACGACCGGCACCTCGTCCACCGACATGCCGGCCGTCGGCTCGTCGAACATATAGACGTGCGGCTCGAGCGCCATCATGAGCGCGACTTCCAGCTTGCGCTTGTCGCCATGAGGAAGCGCGGCGGCGGCGAGATCGCGCTTATCTTGCAGGTTCACCTCTTCGAGATAGTGCTCCGCGCGGCTGATCCATTCGGCGTGGTGATCCCATCGACTCCAGAGGTTCGCCGCGGCACGCGACTTGGACTGAACGGCGAGGCGGACATTCTCGGCGACACTGAGGTTCGGGAAGAGATTGGTGATCTGGAAGGCGCGACCTATGCCGCGCTGCGCACGCGCGGCCGTGCTCAACCGCGTAACATCATCGCCATCGAGATGGACGCTACCCGAGGACGCGGGAAGCTGGCCGGACATGAGATTGAAATAGGTCGTCTTGCCCGCACCGTTCGGCCCGACGATCGCCGTCAGGCTGCCGGCATGGAAGGCGCAGCTCACGTTGTCGACAGCCGCATGGCCACCGAAGCGGATCGTCAGGCCCTGGGTTTCGAGGACAGGTCGAGACATGCGGCCTCAAGTACGCCGAGACCGGTGGACACACGCGGTGTCCACCGGGACTCGGCATTGCGGCGTCTTACTTCGGCACGGTGATCGGCAGCGGCATCTTTGCCGCCGGAACCGTCGCGACGAGCTCCAGGACGTCGTTGTCCTTGGCGTCCTTCTTGATGCGGAAGTGATACATGTCCTGCATGGCCTGGTGATCCTCCTTGCGGAAGGTCATCGTGCCTTTCGGCGTCTCGAAGCTCAGGCCTTCCATGGCGGCGATCAGCTTCTCGGTGTCGGTCGAGCCGGCCTTGGTGAGCCCTGCGACGACCGCAGCAGCAGCCGAGAAGCCACCGGCGACGAAGAAGTCCGGCGGGGCGCCATGACGCTTTGTATACTCGGCCTTGAGCCAGTCGTTCTGCGGGTTTTTCGGGAAGTCGTAGTAGTAGTAGATGCCGCCCTCGGTGCCTGCGAACTGCTTCCAGGCATTCATGACGGGCAGGATATTGCCGCCGGGTGCGAGCGCGATATTGAAGCGCTCGGGCTTCATGTCTGCGAACTTGGCCAGCGGATGCGGGCCAGCCCAGATGAAACCGATGATGCGCTTGCCCGGCTGATCCTTGAGCGCGTTGAAGAGGCGTTCGGCAAAGGGCGCAAAGTCCGCCGTGTTGCCGGCTGCATACTCCTCAGCGACGATCTTCGCGCGCGGGCGCATGGAGGCAAGCGCTTCCTTGAAGGCCTTGACGCCATCGCGACCGAAGGCCGTATCGAGGCCGAGCATGCCGATGACCGAATCCTCGTTCTCCGGTACGGTCGCTGCGTTCGCGAGCGCATCCTGATAGGACGAGCGGCCCGTGCGGAAGATGTACCGGTTCCACTTGGCGCCGGTGATCGAGTCCGCCACCGCCGGCTCGACGATCAGCACTTTCTTGAATTCCTCGGCGACGGGCAGCATCGCGAGCGCGACGGGCGATCCCGTCGTGCCGACGGCGATATCCACCTTGTCGTCGCCGTAGCATTCCTCGAGCAGCGTCTTGCCGCGATCGGGCTTGAGCTGGTCGTCCTTGACGATGACCTGGAGCTTGTCGGCGCCGATCTGCATCGTGCCCTTGGTGAGATACTCGAGGCCCATCATGAAACCGGCCTCGGTCTGCTTGGCATAGGCCTCGAGCGGGCCAGTCTTGCCGGCAATGAGGCAAACCTTGATGTCCTTGGCCATGGCTGCGGGTGCAGACAGCACCAGCGCCGGAGCCATCAGCAGCGTCGCCAGACTGCTCACCATCCGCCGCGACTTATGGGTCGTCCTCAGCATGAACTCCTCCCTGTGAACCGGCCTGAACTTGACACTTGAGTCAGGTTTCATATTAGGCTAGCTATCCCCGAGTAAGTCGTCAAGCCGCGTTGCGACGCTTAACAGGTCTTTGCCGGGCCGTTCATGTCAGAACCAGACTCATCGCCGGCACTGCCCGCGCCCAAGACCAAGCGCGGCCAGCTGACGCGCGAGCGCATTCTCGATGCAGCGGAGAAGGAAATCGGCGGGCGCGGCTTTGCCGAGGCCTCGATCAGCACGATCACCGCCGAGGCCAAGGTCGCGCAGGGCACCTTCTACGTCTATTTCCGCACGAAAGAGGACGTGATGCGTGAGCTGGTCCTGCGCATGGGCCGGCGGCTCCGGCGCCATCTCACGCTCTCGATCGTGGACGCGCCCGACCGGCTCGAAGCCGAGCGCCGGGGCCTGCGCGCCTTTCTCGAATTCGTGCGCGCCAATCCGAATCTCTATCGCGTCGTCGCCGAGGCGCAGTTCGTCGATCCGGAGGTTTACCGCCGCTACTACGAGGACTTCGTGAAGAGTTACAGCAGCGCGCTCCGGTCGGCAGCGCGGCGTGGCGAGATCTCGAAAGGCGATGCGGAGGTGAGAGCCTGGGCGCTCATGGGGCTCAGCGACATGGTCGGAATGCGCTATGCCCTCTGGGGCAGCAAGACTAAGCTCGATCAGGTGTCGGACGCCGCGTTCGAGCTCATCGCAAAGGGCCTCGAGCCGCGCCGACGCGCGTGAGTTGCGCGTTGCCGACGACGGCACCGGGTGGTTCTGGAGGCAAGCATGCGCACCATTCCCGACCTCGCGCACCAGCGCGCGCTGCTGACGCCCGACGCAACGGCTTTCCGGGACGTCGCGAGCGGCCAGACATGGACCTTCGAGGATGTCGATCAGCTCGCCGAGCGGCTCGCCGTCATGTTGGAATCGCGCGGGCTTGTCGAAGGCGACCGCGTGGCCGTGCTCTGCCACAACACGCCCATGTTTTTTGCCCTGCTCTTTGCGGCAGCGAAGGCAGCCCTCATTCTCGTGCCGCTCAACTGGCGCCAGACGGCGAGCGAGCTTAGGCCCATCCTCGCGGACTGCGGCGCGCGGCTTCTGCTGCACGATGAGGCAACCTCATCGCTTGCCGAGGTCGTCGCGCGTGAGGCGGGCATCGAACGCCTGACCTTCTACGACTGCGAGAAACGCGCACAGCGCGCAACCCCGCGCGCGGATCGGGGCACCACATGGCCGACTGATCGCGTCTGGTACCTGCTCTACACATCGGGCACGACCGGCAAGCCAAAAGCCGTCGTTCAGACGCCCGGCATGGCACTGGCGAACGCCATCAATGTGCAGCAGGCAACCGGCATCGGCCCCGAGGATGGAACGGTCAACTATCTGCCGCTCTTCCATACGGCCGGCATCAACCTACATGCGCTTCCCGTCTTTATTGCCGGCGGGACGAGCCACGTGCTCGAAAAATTCGACGTCGATCCGGTCATCGAGCTAATCGAAGGCGGCGCGATCAGCGTATTCTTCGGCGTGCCGGCCATCTATCAGGCCATCAGCCTGCACCCACGCTTCGGCGCGCTGGATCTCGACCGCGTCCGCCACTGGGGCTCGGGCGGGGCATCGCTCCCGGACAATCTCACCCGCACATTCCTCGCCAAGGGCGCCGTCATCTGCAATGGCATGGGCATGACCGAGACAGGCCCCTGCGCCTTCCTCATGGATCGGATGCACGCGACGGATAAGATCGGCTCGGTCGGCAAGCCGCAGATCATGACGGAAGTGCGCCTTGTCGATGCCTCAGGCAATGTGGTGAGGGATGGCGCGTCCGGCGAGATCCAGTTTCGCGGACCCAACATTGCGCCCGGCTACTTCAACAATCCGCAGGCGACGGCAGCAGCCTTCGATGGCGACTGGCTCAAATCCGGCGATGTCGGACGGCGCGATGCGGACGGCTACTACTATATCGTCGACCGCATCAAGGACATGTACATATCAGGCGGCGAGAACGTCTATCCTGCCGAGGTCGAGGCGGTGCTGCACGCGCATCCCGCTATTCTCGAAGCGGCCGTCATCGGGGTCGCTGATGCGAAATGGGGCGAGGTTGGTCACGCCCACATTCTCATCCGGCCCGATCACGCGCTGGATCAGGCTGAGGTGCACGCATGGTCGCGTGCGCGACTCGCCGCCTACAAGGTCCCGCAGCACATCACGTTCGTCGATGCTTTCCCGCGGACCGCCGCAGGCAAGATCCAGAAGCACGTGCTGAGACGCGCAACATCGGCGCAAGGTTGAACGGCGGCGCAGCTAGGACGGCGGCGCAAGACGCAGCACATGCTGCGCCGGCCCCGGCAGAAATGGCGTTGGCGTCCCCTTCACCCAGGCTTCATGTCCGGCGCGCCAGAAAGGCGAGAGCGGATGGCCGCTCTGGCCTGCAGGCATCTCTATGATGCCCTCCGCCTCGCGTCCCGGCGCCACGGCCATGCGCTGCGAGGCACCGAACGCAGGCCGCTGGACACGCGGCATGTCGTCGTCACCGGGTAGCGGATCGTCCGGCATGCAGAGGAAGTGCTTTGCCGCCTCGGGCAAGGCGCGCGCCAACGGATGACAGATCGACGAACCGCGGTTGACGTCGCCCCACGTGCGGAAGGCACCGTCCTTCGTCATGTTCGCGGGCGCGCGCGCGACATCCCGCGCGGCCGCGGCGAGCAACTCATCCCATGAGCCGTGGCCGGCACTCAGCAGGTGTGCGGGCTTGGTCGTCACGAGTGGCCAGAGCCAGGATTCCGTCTGCCCGAGACGAAGCTGGTCGCCGCCATTGGCGAGCGCCTGCGGAAAGGCCCCGAGCAGCATCATTGTCGCGCGCCGCTCCACGGCCTCGCGGAAACGCCGCGTCAGCAGATAGCTGACAGAGTCCGTGGATGCACGCCCATCCCATTTCTGGGATGCCGCCTCCATCCTTGCAAGCAGAGGATCACCACCCCCGCCCGCCACCACTACGCGCAGCAGTTTCCACCACCGCTCGAGGAAGATCGCGCGATCGTCGAGCTGGATCGCGAGGATGTTGCGCTCATCGAAGCGCTCGCGCCCCATGAGGCCATCTCGGATCTGGCGCGCACGCGCACTCATGTCGCGGCCGATATAGCCGACACGCGCGCCCTCCGTGCCGCCGATGATGCGGTTGTTGGCCGTCCAGAGGCGGCCCGATGCCGGATCGCGAACTTCGGGCGCGATCGAGGTCGAGACCGGCCAGGGTGGGCACGCGTCGGCAGGAACGACAACGCGCTCGATGCCGGTCCGGTTACACGGTGCCTGCCAGTCCGGGAGCGCACCGAGGAGTCGCCAACCGATACGGCCGCCACTATCCGCAGCGACGAGATTCTGCACAGGCGTGCCGGTGCGATCGGCAATGGCGAACAACTCGTCGAGGTTGCGCGCGTGCACGAACTCCGCAAGCCCACTGCTGATGGCGCCGGGAAGATGCGCTACCCAGCGCAGCGCCAACTGACTGCCATCCGGTTCCTGGCGGAGAATGGGCCCCCACGCGCTTTCACGAGCGGCGAGGATTTCCGGCGCGGCGCCTGCCACGTCGATGGTCTCGCGATGCTCGGCAATACCGCATTGAGTTGGCGTCCCCGTGCATGGCGGCATCAGCGCCCACTGGGAGGTATCGTTGTACGCATTGGTCACCGCCCAGGCGACATGGCCGGTGCTTCCGGCGATCACGCCGGGAATACCAGGAACGGTGAAGCCCGAGACGTCGACGCGGCCGCCGGGTGCTCGCGGATCGGGGTAGATCAGGCGCGCGCGGAACCAGATGCCCGGTGCGCGGAGTGCAAGATGCATGTCGCCGCCGACGATCGCGCGGCCGTCCTTGGTCAAAGCGCCTGCGACAGCGAGATTGTTGCTGCCGGGCGCGCTTTCGCTGCCCGGTATCATGCCGGACTTCGGCTCGACCGGCAGGCGACGCAGATCGATTACGTCTGGTCCCGGCAGCGGCGCATCACCCCGTGCTTCGCCGACAAGCGGCGCGTCCCATGAAGTGCCGCCATGATCGAGCATGGCAAAGAGCGGCGCCGGCACGGACCGGCTCAGCCGCCACAGCGCCAGCCTCGCGAACGGGTGATAACCCTGCAGGTCGAAATAGAGGGCGTTTCCCGTAAGCACCGTGTCCTCGGCGGTCCAGGCCTTCGGTCTCTGGCGCAGGAGGGCATAGGGCCAGGGTCGCACCGAGAGCGCATCGAGCCCGGCATTCGCTCCTGCTGCGTACGCATCGAGCAGTGGCCGCCAGCTACCGAGCCCTTTTTGATCGAGGATGTGCTCGGCCACGCGGGCGCGCATTCGGTGCACGCGCCGCTGGCGATCGAGCGGGAGTGCCGCCGGCCCCAGAAGCGCCGCCAGCTCGCCGGCGGCGGAGCGCCGCGCGAGGTCCATCTCGAAGAAGCGCTCCTGCGCGTGGACGTAGCCGAGCGCGCGCACGACGTCCGCTTCGCTCCCGGCCTCGATGGTGACGACACCCAGCGCATCGCGCGAGATGATCGCGGGGTAGGACAGTCCGGGGAGCGCCACTTCACCGTCGAGGCGGGCAAGGCTGCCGCGCAACCCCTGCCAGGTCGCAAGCGCTGCGATCAGCCCAACCGCGAGAACGCCCACCGGGAGCCACAGCAGAAGC
>CAUJKI010000222.1 GCA_963205015.1 Pseudomonadota bacterium | reverse complement strand
AGCCTCGGCGTCATGCATCGCGGTGAGATCACCCGCACCGCGCGCGAATGCAGCATCGAGGGCGCACGCGTCACCGTGAAGTACGGGTTCTCCGGGCGCATTCTGCTCGGGCCTCGCGGCCGGCCCGGCGTGATCACATTGCCGGTGCAGGTCTCCGTGCGCGATCCGAAGCGCGCCGCACTCGGCGCGGACCGCACCAGCGTCGAGGCGAGCGTTTCGCTCGACAATCCGATCGCGTACTTCTCGCAGGTGCGCACCGTCACGTTCGACATTCCCGAGGGCTCGCGCCCCGGCGACATCGACGTGTTCGTCGGCTTCGAGCAGACGGCGCCCGGCGCCGGCTGAGCGCTTATCCCCTCATCGCAGCGCAGCCGCCGATTGACAGGTACGGTGGCTCGCCTATGCTCGCCCCGCCAGTCGACATCTGCGGAAGAGACCGGCACGCGGCTCCTAGCGGGCCTGCGTGCAGGCGCCGAAGGAGCAACCGCCCCGGAACCTCTCAGGCAAAAGGACCGCAGATTGATGGCGCTCTGGAAAGCAGCCGGTGGCAAGGCCGGCTCACCGAAGGGGTAAGGTTCTTCGTCGCCGTGGGGTTGGCGGAGGACTGAAATCTCTCAGGTTCCGTGACAGAGGGGGCTCCGGCTCGCGCGAATGGTCGTGCGGGCTCTGAGCCGCTTGGAGCCTCGTCACATGAGCGCCGATCCCTCTGCCAGCGCCCCGCTCAGGCGGACTCCGCTCTACGATCTGCATGTATCCTCCGGCGCCAAGATCGTCCCGTTCGCCGGCTACGACATGCCCGTGCAGTATCCGCTCGGCGTCCTCAAGGAGCATCTGTGGACACGCGAGAAGGCGGGGCTCTTCGATGTCAGCCATATGGGCATCTGCTGGCTGCACGGTCCGGACCACGCGACAACGGCACGTGCTCTGGAGACGCTCCTCCCTGCCGACATTCTCAATCTCCAACCCGGTCAGCAGCGCTATTCGCAGCTCCTCGCGACCGACGGCGGCATTCTCGACGATCTGATGGTAACGCGGCCTGAGGGCAGCGAGCGCGACGGCACGCTCCTGCTCGTCGTCAATGCCGGCTGCAAGGATGCTGACTACGCCCACATCGCGAAGCACCTTCCCGCGAACGTCCGTCTTGAGGTGGACGATGCGCACGCGCTTATCGCGTTGCAGGGGCCGCGTGCGGTGACCGTGCTCTCGAAGCTCGTGCCAGGCGTCGAGGGCATGAGTTTCATGAGCGGACGCTTCGCGACCCTCGACGGAAGCCCTGTGCATCTTACGCGCTCCGGCTACACGGGCGAAGACGGCTACGAGATCGCCGTGCCAAACACGGCCGTCGCCGCGGCGTGGAAGCTGCTGACATCGAGCCCCGACGTCGAACCGATCGGCCTCGGGGCGCGCGACTCGCTGCGCCTCGAGGCCGGCCTCTGCCTCTATGGCCATGACATCGACACCACGACCTCGCCCATCGAGGCGCGGCTCCAATGGTCCATCCAGAAGCGCCGCCGCGACGAAGGCGGCTTCCCGGGTGCCGACCGCATCAGGGCCGAGCTGGCCAATGGCCCGAGCCAGCGCCGCGTCGGCATCAAGCCCGCGGGACGCGCGCCAGCACGCGAGGGGACCGAGATCCAGGACATGAGCGGCCGGGCGATCGGCACCATCACCTCGGGCGGCTTCGGCCCCTCGGTCAACGGCCCGGTCGCCATGGGTTACGTCGAGAGCGCACACGCCGAGCTCGGCACGCCCATCCAGCTCATCGTGCGCGGCAAGCCGTTGCCCGCGGCGATCGCGAACCTGCCTTTCACCCCGCACCGCTACGTGCGCTGAACCCCCAACGGACATCCGCAATCAGGAGCGCTTCATGGCCATCGAGAAGTTCAGCAAGGATCATGAGTGGATCCGCGTCGAGGGCGACATCGCCACCATCGGCATCACCGTCCACGCCCAGGACCAGCTCGGCGACGTGGTGTTCGTCGAGGTGCCCGAGGTCGGGCGGAAGGTTGCTGCCGACGAAGCCGTCGCGGTCGTCGAGAGTGTGAAGGCGGCGAGTGACGTCTATTCGCCTGTCACGGGCGAGGTCATCGAGACGAACGGCGGTCTCTCGGCAACGCCGGGTCTCGTCAATGAGGATGCCGAGGGCAAGGCGTGGTTCTTCAAGGTCCGCCTCTCGAATCCGGCCGAGCTCGACGCGCTCATGGACCGCGCCGGCTACGACGCCTTCGTCAAGGACAGCTGAGGCGCCCCATGTCGCACACCTATCAGGCAACCGTGCACTGGCAGCGGGGCGATGCGAATTTCGCCGACAACAAGTATTCGCGCGCGCACGAATGGCGGTTCGACGAGGGTGTTGTCGTGACGGCGTCCTCAGCGCCGAGCTCGATCGCGCCGCCCATGTCGCGGCTTGATGCCGTCGACCCCGAGGAGGCGCTCGTCGCCGCCTGCTCGTCCTGCCACATGATGTTCTTCCTGGCGCTCGCCGGGCGGCGCGGCTTCATCGTCGACAGCTATACCGACGCCGCGGTCGGCGTGATGACCAAGAACGACGCCGGCAAGCTCTACATCTCCGCGATCACCCTCAATCCCGAGATCGTCTGGTCCGGCGAGAAGCGCCCGACGGACGCCGACCTCGCCGCGCTGCACGAGCGCGCGCACGCCGAGTGCTACATCGCCAATTCCATCCGGGCGACGGTCACGATCGCCGGAATGCCGGAACATAACTGACAACTTCCTCCAAAAACGAGTCCGACCATGCGCTATCTTCCCCTCGATGAGGCCGACCGGGCGGACATGCTCGCGAAGATCGGCGTCAAGGCGATCGACGACCTGTTCGCCGATGTCCCCAACGGCAAGCTGCTTAAGACGCCTCCGCCCCTTGCCAAGACACAGAGCGAGATCGCCGTCGAGCGCGAGATCGGCCGCCTCGCCGCGCGCAACGTGGCGGCGGGCTCCGTGCCGTTCTTCGTCGGGGCCGGCGCCTACCGCCATCACGTGCCGGCGAGCGTCGACCACCTCATCCAGCGCTCCGAGTTCCTGACGAGCTACACGCCCTATCAGCCCGAGATCACGCAGGGCACGCTGCAATACCTGTTCGAGTTCCAGTCGCAGGTGGCGCTGCTGACCGGCATGGACGTGGCCAATGCCTCCATGTACGACGGCTCGACGGCCTGCGGTGAGGCCGTGCTCATGGCCGACCGGATCACGCGGCGCAAGAAGGCGGTGCTTTCGGGTGGTCTCCATCCGCACTATCGCGTAGTGACCGAGACGCTTGCCAAGTGGGGTGATGCGGCCGTCACGGCGCTTCCGCCCGATCCGAACGGCAAGGAAGATGCCGCGGCCGCCATCGACGGCGAGACGAGCTGCATCGTCGTCCAGTATCCGAGCGTCTACGGCAACATCCGCGACCTCAAACCGATCGCCGACGCCGCGCACGCAAAGGGTGCGTTGCTCGTCGTGGTCGTCACCGAAGTCGTTGCGCTCGGCGCACTCAAATCGCCGGGCGAGATGGGCGCCGACATCGTAGTGTGCGAGGGCCAGTCCATCGGCAATGGCCTGAACTTCGGCGGGCCCTATGTCGGATTGTTCGCGACGCGCGAGAAGTACGTGCGGCAAATGCCGGGGCGCCTCGCCGGCGAGACCGTCGATGCCGAAGGCAAGCGCGGCTACGTGCTGACGCTTTCGACGCGCGAGCAACACATTCGCCGCGAGAAGGCGACGAGCAACATCTGCACGAACTCGGGCCTCTGCGCCCTCGCCTTCACCATTCACATGACGCTGCTCGGTGAAGCGGGCCTGCGCAGGCTCGCGGTGCTCAATCATGCCAATGCGTGCGATCTGGCCGATCGCCTGTCGAAAATCAAAGGCGTGAGCGTGCTCAACAGCACCTTCTTCAACGAGTTCACGATCAAGGTGCCGGGCAAGGCGGCCGATGTCATCGAGAAGCTTGCAGCGAACGGCGTCCTCGGCGGCGTGCCCGTCTCCCGGCTCGAGCCCGATCAGCCCGATCTCGCCGACCTGATCCTCGTCGCATCCACCGAGATCAACACCGATGATGACCGCGCGGTCTTTGCCACGGCGCTGAAGGAGGTCCTGTGATGGCCATGAACACACAAGGCCGGCCGACGGCGCCGGGTACCACATCCTCTACCGAGATCCAGACTTACACGGGCAACCGCGGCCTCGATCATGAGGAGCCCCTGATCTTCGAGATCGGCGATACCGGCCGCACGGGAGTCGATCTTCCCGATCAGCCCAAGGCGCAATCGCGCCTTGGGGGACTGGAGCGCGGCGCCGAGATCGGGCTGCCTGGTCTCACCGAGCCCGAGACCATGCGTCACTACGTGCGCCTCTCGCGCAAGAATTATGCGATCGACAGCGGGCTCTATCCGCTCGGCTCGTGCACGATGAAGCACAACCCGCGCCTCAACGAGAAAATGGCGCGCCTCCCAGGCATCGGCGACATCCATCCCCTCCAACCCCAGAGCACCGTGCAGGGCGCCATCCAGCTCATGGAAAGGCTGGCGCACTACCTCATGGAGCTCACGGGAATGCCGGCCGTCGCGCTCTCGCCAAAAGCCGGCGCGCATGGCGAGCTTTGCGGGATGCTCGCGATCAAAGCGGCCCATGAAGCCAAGGGCTCGAAGCGCGACGTCGTGCTCGTCCCCGACAGCGCCCATGGCACGAACCCGGCAACGGCTGCCTTCATGGGCTACCGCGTGAAGTCGATCCCGGCCATGGCCGACGGCACCGTTTCTGCAGAGGCCGTGCGCGCCGCGATCGGGCCGGACGTCGCCGCGATCATGCTCACGAATCCCAATACCTGCGGCCTCTTCGAGCGCGAGATCGTCGAGATTGCGAAGGTCGTGCACGAAGCCGGCGCCTACTTCTACTGCGACGGCGCCAACTTCAATGCCATCGTCGGCAAGGTCCGCCCCGGCGACCTCGGCGTCGACGCCATGCACATCAACCTGCACAAGACTTTCTCGACGCCGCACGGCGGCGGCGGCCCCGGCGCCGGACCGGTCGTACTCTCGGCGGCACTGGCGCCCTATGCACCACTTCCCTTCATCCGCAAGGACGGCGACAAGCTCGCGCTCGTTGAGGATGCGGGCGCGGCGGGCGACGCCAAGCCCTTCGGCCGCCTCACGGCCTTCCACGGCCAGATGGGCATGTACGTACGCGCGCTCACCTACATGCTCTCACACGGCACCGATGGCATGCGACAGGCATCGGAGGATGCGGTTCTCTCCGCGAACTATGTCCGCGCGAACCTCAAGGACCTTATGAGCCAGCCCTTCGGCGGTCCGACCGGCGACCGGCCATGCATGCACGAGGTGCTCTTCGATGACGCCTGGCTCAAGGATACGGGCGTCACCACCCTCGATTTCGCCAAGGCGATGATCGACGAGGGCTATCACCCCATGACCATGTACTTCCCCCTGGTCGTGCACGGCGCCATGCTGATCGAGCCGACGGAATCGGAATCGAAGCAGAGCCTCGACCAGTTCATCGGCACGTTGCGCTTCCTCGCCAACGAGGCCCGGCTCGGCAACGACAAGACCCGCTTCAAAGAGGCGCCCATGCTTGCTCCGCGCCGCCGCCTCGACGAGACCAGGGCCGCCCGCGAGCCACGCCTCAGATGGCGGCCTGCCACCCCGAAGGTTGCCGCGGAGTAGGCGCGGCTCGCGCAAGGTTCGCCGCTTAGTATGTGGATAGGTCGTGCTCCGCTCTGCCCGGCGGGGTGCGGCCGCTTTATTGTTCTTTCCAGGTGAGCTTAACCAAAAGTTTACGGTGCCTTGCGAGCGTCGTTGAAGCTGCTCCATGGATTCGTCCCGCGTCGGGGCTCGAAAGTGCATCACTGCCGACGCACACGGAGCCGGACTGCAATGAGTCCGGCTTCGTCTCCAAACCCTCTGCGGGAGGTGGCGTGACAGGAAGGTGCTGTTGACGCCCGCGCGGCAAGGGGATTGGAAATGGCAGGCCACAACGACATCGCAAGGCCCGGCGCGAATGGCAGCGCCGCCGACAGTTCTGCCGACGACCTGAAATCCCTCCTCGACAGTCTCGCGCTCGAGCTCACGGGCGCAAGCGCTCGGCACACCGAGACCATCCACGACATGCAGGATCGCGCCGCCGCGATGAGTGGTCGCGCGAGCGCCGCGAAGCCGGGGCTCCCCCACGAATACGGCGCCACGATCGACCGGATCGAAGCCGCGATGTCCTCCTTCGCCGAGCGCCTGACGGACGCCGAGCCCGCCCGCCACCATGGCGTTCATCCTGGCGACGATGCCGACCACGCGCTTCCCGATACGGTTCGCTCTGAGGTGCGCCGGGCCATCATGAGTGCGCAGCGCGACACTGACGACGTGCCGCCGCCGCTCGGCTCCGCGTTTCTCGACCTCAGCGGGCCACCACCCCCGGCTGCAGCCATGCGCCCTCCCTTTGGCGAATCCGGCGAGGAGATCCTGCAGCCCCTTTCTGCAGCGTCGACGCAGCAGCCATCCGCCCCCGCAGCAGCCACGATCGAACCCTCCTGGCTCGAAGCGCGCTTTGCCAGCATCGCCGATCGTGTCGAGCAGTCCCTTGCTGCCCACAGCCCCCACAATGCCCTTCTCAACATCGGCGCGCGCTTCGACCAGCTCGAGCAGCGCTTCGAT
>CAUJKI010000221.1 GCA_963205015.1 Pseudomonadota bacterium | reverse complement strand
GAGCTCCAGGAGCTCTACACGCGGACGTTCGACGTCCAGGCCGCGACGACGCTCGGCATAGGGTACGTGCTGTTCGGTGACGACTACAAGCGCGGAGAGTTGCTGGTGCACCTGAATCGCGAGATGCGCGCGGCAGGCGTGGACTGCGGCAGCGAGCTGCCCGATCACCTGCCGACCATTCTGCGCCTGCTCGCGAGGTGGGATGACGCCGAGCTCGCTCGTGAACTGGTCGCCGAGATCGTGCGGCCGGCGCTCGAGCGCATGCTCGCGGAGTTCGAAGAGCAGCGCGCGGCCGAGCGCGACCGCCTCTACGAGAAGCACTACAAGACTTTGATCGACGTGCCTGCGACGGATCGCACTTTGTTCAGCCAGCCGTTGCGCGCGACGCTCGAAATCCTCCGGACCGACTTCGAACTGGGCGACTGGCGGGCACCGGAGGTCGAAAGCGATTTCGTCCGCTCGCTCGGTCGCGAGCTCGAACTGGAAGCCGAGGAAGCAACGCAGGAGGAACCACTCGTGCAGATCGGACGGAGCTCATGAACGCGCTCAACACTTTCCTCTTCGTGGGGCTGCCCTACGTGGCCTTCTTCGTCTTCGTGGTCGGCCTCGTCTATCGGCGGAAGCAGAAGGGATTCGCCCTGTCGTCGCTCTCTTCCCAGTTTCTCGAAGGGCGCGCTCTGTTCTGGGGCTCCGTTCCGTTTCACGTCGGCCTTCTGATCGTGTTCTTCGGCCACCTGTCGGCGTTCCTGTTCCCCCGGGCGACGCTGGCCTGGAACAGCCAGCCGGTGCGGCTGATCATCCTCGAGGTGACTGCTTTCCTGTTCGGCGTCACCGTTCTGGTCGGACTGATCGCGCTGATGATCCGGCGCTTCACCAACGCGCGCGTACGCGCGGTGACCTCGCGGATGGACATCGTCATCGAGTTCGTGATTCTCGCTCAGGTCGTTCTGGGTTGCTGGATCGCCCTCGGCTACCGCTGGGGCGCGTCCTGGTTCGCGGCTGACCTCTCTCCGTATCTCTGGTCCGTGTTCAAGCTTTCGCCGGAGACGGAGGCGGTCTTCGCGATGCCCTGGGTAATCAAGTTGCACATCGTCGGCGCGTTTCTGATCATTCTGCTCGTGCCGTTCACCCGGCTCGCCCACTTCATCGTCGCGCCTCTCGACTATCTGGTGAGGCCCTACCAGCAGGTGATCTGGAACTGGAACCGCAAGACGATTCGCGATCCGGCGACCGTCTGGACCCACAAGCGTCCGACCAACAACTGAGCGACGGCGCAGGGGTTGGCACGGGCGAGGGTCTTCCTCACGGCGTGCCGCCGGACGCGCGACGGGAGAAGTGCCGCGCACTGGCGCGCAGCAGGCCCACGAAGGCCGCCAGCCAAGCTGTCAGTGCCACCCAGAAGAAGCGGCTTGCGAAGGGCTCGAGGAAGGGGAGTTGCATGGCCCGCGCCATCTCGAGGGTGCAAGCCGTGTACATGCCGAGCGGGAACACTGCGCCCCAATAGAGCGGATCGTAGGCGAGAGGAAAGCGCCGGTAGACGTGACGCCAGATGGCCAGGATCACGAGCATCGGCAGCCACCAGGTTCCCGTCGCCCAGTAGAAGATCGTGAAACCCTTGAGAAAGTGCTGGGTCGTCTGCAGGAACGGCGCGTGCGGCGTGTTCTCGATCAGCGTGGCGCCGGTGAGCGACGAGATCGCCATCGCTCCCATGTTGATCCAGTAGGGCGGGGACAGGTCTCCGGGCGAAAAGGGGAAGAACGCGTAGCGGTAGAAGATCAGCGAAATCATCCAGATGTAGAGCATCCCGCCCCAGAGCCACATCGAGAGCGCGAAGAAGTTCGTCGCCAGCTTGAACCCCCCGAGCTCGGGAGCGAGTTGCGCCGCGAGCAGGGCGATCGACTGAGTCGAGACCACGGCCAGCAACCAAGCGCCGCTGATGCCGTCGGCGAGCGTTGGCTTCTCCTGCTTGACGGTGATGCCGGTGAAGATCGTGTAGGTCAGAGCGATCCAGAGAAGCAGCCCGAAACCGCCGAGCGCCGTCGCGATGCCGGTACGACCCGCGAGCAGAATGAACTGGCTGCCGAGCACGCAGGTGGCAGCCACCAGGGTGAAGTACCCGGGGCCGCGGGAATGGTCGAGCAGATCCGCACGAACTCGCCCGGGGCAGCGGGCGATCCGCGCCAGCAGCAGCACCCAGAGCAGCGGGTAGGCGATGAGGTTGACGGCGAACAGCCCTCGGGCGAGCGCCACTTGGCCGAGCAGCTGCGCTGCCGTCGAGACGATGCCGGTGGCCATCACGATCGCGAACGAGGCTGGCGGCAACTCCTCGACGAGGCCGGCGAGCGCGTTCGAGCGCGGGACCGTCGGTAAGCTCACGTGGACTTCGGCGTGTCGATCTGCTGCATCAGGCCGGGAGCGGCAGCGTGCATCATCCGGCGGATCACGAGGTGCATCCAGACGAGGCAGACGAAAGCGAAGGCGGCGAGCAGTATCCAGCAAGTCGTCCAGATCCCGGTCGCTCCCAGCAGGTAGCCGAAGAGGATCGGAAAGGCGAAGCCGCCGAGCGCGCCGATCATGCCGACGATCCCGCCGACCAGCCCGACTTGTGCCGGAAAGTAGGTGGCGATGTGCTTGAAGACCGCGGCGCTGCCGATG
>CAUJKI010000220.1 GCA_963205015.1 Pseudomonadota bacterium | reverse complement strand
CTGGGTTTGCTCCGCAAACCCGCGCGCCAGCGCCGCACCCGCCCGGATCAACCGGTCGGGCATGCGGCTCCCCCACCCCGCCGGCTGGCCATCCCCGACCAGATCGGCGAGGCGGTTGTCCGAGGGTCTAGCCGTGGCGATCTACAGCCTGAATCACAGTGCGATCGGTAAGCAGACGCACGCAGCCGGCACCGCTGGCGCGCACGTCCGCTACGTCACGCGCAAGCAGGCCGTGCCGGAGATCATCGCCAACCTGATCCCCGCGAACCGCAACGAGGCCCGTGCCTGGATGGAGAAGCACGAGGCCGAGAGCCGGAAGAACGCCCGTGTCTGCGACAAGCTGATCGTCGCGCTGCCGATCGAGCTCGACGCGCAGCAGCGCCTGGCGCTCGCGCGCGACTTCGCCGCCAAGCTGACCGAGGGTCGCGTCCCCTACTTCGGCGCGATCCATGCCGCCGGCAAGGACGCGAGCAATCCGCACCTGCACCTGATCGTCGTCGATCGCGATCCGCATACCGGCAAGCGACACCTGCAGACCAGCGAGAAGGGTTCGACCGAAAAGTTTCGGGCCTTGTGGGAGCAGGTATGTAACGAGCACCTGGCCGGCGCCGGTATCGATACCCGCATCGACCGCCGCACCCTTGAGGCGCAGGGTATCGAGCGCGCGCCGCAAATCCACGTCGGAGCCGAAGGCCAGCACGTCAACGAAAACGTCCGCCGCCCCGCGAGCGAAACCCGCGAGGTCGCCATCCCCAAGGGCAAGAAAACCCGCACCGTGGACTATCCGGCGATCGATCAGGGTCGAACCCGCAAGGAGTTCAACGACCAACTGATCGACGCGAACCTCCTCAACGCAAAGCTCTCCCCGGACTTCGGCACGCGCAAGCGCGCCGAGGTCGAGCTGCGACTGCGGACGATGAAGAAGCTGGACGACCAGCGCTTCGCCGAGGCGCGACGCGCCCTCAACCGCCGCGACCGTGAAGCCCGCGCGCAGGCCTGGCAGCAGCACCAGGCAGCCCGCCGGGCGCTGCAGGAGGCCCGCGACACCAAGACCGCCGAGGTCCGCGCAGCGATCAAGGCGCAGTTCGCGCCGGCATGGGCCGAGTACGCCGACTGGAAAGAGAAGGCCTGGCAGCAGCTCTCCCATGACAAGCGCGACCAGGTCGCCCGCGTCCGCCACGCGCACGGCTGCATCGTCCAGATGAAGCGCGGGGTTCACTTCCAGCCCGGCATGCTGCGCCCGGTCTTTGGCCATGCCGCAGCCAAGCCGGCCGAGGCCGCCTTCGCCCTCAAGCGCGAGGAGGCTGCGCGCCGCAAGGCGATCTCCGACCGGCAGAGCCAAACGCTCAAGGAGCGCCTCGGGGAAACCCTGCGCGAGTCTCGGGCCGCCATGGCGGCCGAGAAGCAGCGCTACCAGGAGCAGCGCGCCGAGTTCCAGCGCAGCCAGCGCGAGCAGTGGCGCGAGCTCTTCCGCCAGCAGATCGAGGCCCGCGAGCTGCGGGAGGCCTTCCGCAAGAAGCAGGAGACGGTGATCGGCCAGGTCGAGGGCGCCATGCGCAAGACTGATGTCGGCTGGACGCGCGGCGTGTTCGGGCTCAAGGCCGCGAACAGCAACACGGCGGACGGAGTCGCCTCCCACTTCGCGGACGCTGGTCGCAAGGCCGATCCGGGGTGGACGAGCACCCCACCCGCCCGCGCCGTGTTTGGGAGGGCTGCCAGCGATGGCGGCAGCCGTCCTAAGCACAGCACGCCGACCCTTGGCCGCGGCTGACGCGGATTCTTCTTGCGCGAGCGCCCTGCCCTGCGCTATCCGTTCTTCTTATGTTCTCTGATGTCTACAGACGGGTGACGCATTTCGGGCAGTGGGCCGACGAGACGGCCGACGCCTACGGGCGCCGCGATGCCTTCGAGGTCCTGCAGGCTGCAGCCCAGGCCTGCACAGAGACCGAGCAGCGCACTCCCGAGGTTCGGGCAGCGCTCGATTTCCTGAAGCCCTTCGCAACCCGTCCGGCGCTTGTCGAGCGCTTCTGGGGCGCCCTCGCCCACCCCGATCCCGCAGCCAGGCAAGCCGCGGCCAGAGCCGCCTTCTCCGTTCTGGCCCGCCACATCCCCGGTTGAGCATGCAAGCATGCTTGCATGCTGCGAGGTTCGTTCTTGACTGAGCCGCGGTTTGTGGCATGCTTGCATGCAGACATGAACGCATGCAAGCCGCAAGGCATGAAAGCATGCAAGCCACGGAGCATGATTGCATGCGAACAATCGTCATCAACTCTCAGAAGGGCGGCAGCGGCAAAACGACGCTGTGCGCGCACCTAGCCGTCGAAGCCGAGCGTGCCGGGGATGGTCCGGTCTACGTGATCGACACCGATCCGCAGGGAACGCTCAGCACTTGGCACGAGAAGCGCGAGGCCGAGAAGCCGCAGCGCGTCGAGGTGCCCCTCGATGGTCTGCAAGCCGGCCTCAAGGTCCTGGCGCAGCGCAAAGCCGCTTACTGCTTCATCGACACGGCGCCTACGCGCACGGACGAGAACGTCAGCCTCTTCCGCATGGCCGATCTTGTCCTCGTGCCGATCCGCCCTAGCCCGTCCGACCTGTGGGCTGCGGCTGCCACCGTTGCCCTGCTCAAGGAAGCCAACATCCCCTTCCTGTTCTTGCTCACCCAGGCCAAGGCCAACGCGAGCATCACAGGCCAGGCCGCGGCTGTGCTGTCCCATCACGGGCCCGTGGCCGAGACCTTCATCTCCGACCGCGTCCCCTATGCCGCCGCCATGACGGACGGCCGAACGGCGGTCGAGCTGGCCCCCAAGGGCCCGGCCGCCATCGAGACGGCTGCACTGTGGAAGAACATCAAAGCATGCTTGCATGCAAACATGCAGAAACCTTCAAGAAAGGCGGTCGCCAATGGCTAAAGCTCTCGCTCTCACCCCCGATGTCCTGGCGGCCCCGCAGATCACGCCCAAGGCTGCAACGCCCGCGCGCACTGCGAGCGCAGCAGCTCCCGCCAAGAAGACGGCGCCAGAGCCCAAGCCCGACCAGGTGCCGCTGCAGCTTCGGATTCCGCGCGAGGAGGCGAGGGCGATCAAGATCGCTGCCGCCCAACGCGACCAGACCATCAGTGAATTCATGCTTGCATGCTTCCATGCCAGCATGAAAGCATGACTGCATGAAAGGGCGCTTCTAGCGGAATCCCGGGTACTTGCCGCGCCGCTTGCAGAAGGCGAGGAAGTGCTTTTCGGGCAGCCGCGGCACGATGCCCTTCTTGGCGATCCAGTCGCGCCACTCCGCTTCCAGCCCGTAGATGTCCCATCCACTCGCAAGCTCCCGCCCGAGCTCGTAGGCCGACGCCGGCAACCGGATGTCGGAAGCAGGGGAGGGGAGAAGCGAAAGCTGTTGCGGGCCGCCCTTGGGCCGCACTTCGACCATGTCGTCAGCCAGTGCGAGCGAGTAGCCGGGCATGTGGTTGTGCCGCTTGTCGTCGTCGATGATCGACTGCAGCAGTCGCCGGAATTCCTTCGCCGTGGACTGCGAGCCGCACTTGAGGCGCAGCTTCTCCAATCCGATCTTGAAGCTCGACTGCTGCCCGCAGTGCTTGCGCGCGAGCTCGTAGAGCCGGCGCTCCAAGGGCTTCGCGAGCTGGAAGTAACGCCGATCGAGCGTCAGCACTTCCTGGGCTTCCACCGCCTGGAAGACCCAATCCGAGAGCTCGATCTCGACTTCCTGCATGCGGCCCTCGCGGGTCTCGCGAACGATCCGGGCCCGGTTGATGAGGCTGAAGACATCGAAGGTCTCTCGGCCACCAGTGACGACGTTCGTCGCGATCTGGGTGCCCTGCAGCCGCTCCAAGGTCTCGCGAAGCTGCAGGTAGCCTCGACCGCTCGTGTCGCGATTGGTCGCGACCAGGAGGTCATGCGCGCGCAGCCGCAGCCGCTGCGAGATGCGCCGCCCGTCGTACAAGGCCGCGACGAGCTGGCTGATGAAGTAGATCAGGATGTCGAGGTCGAAGACCGTGGCCAGGCCCTTCGTGCTTGGCCTGATCTCGACCCACTTGTCGCCGTTCTCGTAGCGCCGGACCTTGAGGTCGGGCTTCTTCGAGAGCGAGAAGATGGGGTGCTCCATCGAGGCGCTGTCGCCCTTGACGGCTGCATCGAACACGTCGCAGACGAAGAAGTCCGGCTGATGCCGGACCGGGAGCAGGGGAGACCTCTCCTTCGTGTTATCGCCCACCAGAGGGGCGGCGTTCGTGTTATCACCCACCATCGGGAGAGTGTTCGTGTTTTCACACACCAGGTCAAGGCGCTTCGTGTTTTCACCCACCGCCGCGCCTGTGGATAAGTAGCCTCCGACCGAGGCTCATGCATTCGTGTTATCACCCACCCGGATTCGTGTTTTCACACACCGCTCTTCGTGTTTTTACACACCGCGAGGGTGTCGGACAGCGCTTTTTTCCTTTGTCGATCAATGGCTTAGCGATTTGCCGGAATCGCTTAACTCTTTCTCTAACTTATCTAACAAACTCCAGGGGGGCTCAAAGACCGAACAGCCCCGCCTCTTGGGGGCTTCGCCCCCGCCGGCTCCTCCGGCGCTTCGCGCCTCCGCCCGCGCCTGCGGCGCTCCCGCCCGGCATCCCCCGCGGGCTTCGCCCGCAAAGTGAAGGACGAGCTGGGGGCTCTGCCCGCCAGACCCCCGGGATATTTAAGGCCCGATGATGCGCACAGGGCAGGGCGGTTGGACATCGAGAGGGCGAAAGGCTTTCGAGAGGGACGAGGCTGGCGCCTCGTCAGACAGAATCCCTCGGATCGCGGCAGAGCAGGGGGCTAGACCATGTACGAGACCTTCACCAGCGCCAAAGGCGTGAGCTCCTGGCCGCTTCCGCGCCGGCTCTTCGATCGCATCTCCGACCTAGCCTTCGTCGAGGACGAAGCCCATGCCGGCCGACCAGCTCGGCAGGCGACGGTCGAGCTCTCCGAAGGCATGTGGCTCCTCGCGGCTTGGATGGCTTGCCGCATCGAGCAGAGAGAGCAGGGCATCGAGAGGCCGCCAACCGATGCCGAGTTCGAGGCCCTGACCACCGACCAGGTCGATGCCTACGCCCGGACCTACGTCCGCCACATCCTCCCCGAGCAACTGCTGCGCGAGGACTCGAAGCTGCACAGCGGCCAGCACCCGCTACTGATCCCAGGCTTCTTCGCGCGCTTCCGAGAGCCCATGAAAGCATGATTGCATGCAAGCATGCAAACAACATGGCTTGACATATGCACCATTTTTGGTGCATCCTGATTTTGTAGGCCATGCATGACGCTCAAGAAGGTTCCCGCGCGCTTCTACCTGTCCTCGACCGGCTCCAACCCGGTGCGGGACTGGCTGGTTGCCCTGCCGGTCGCAGACCGGCGGCAGCTCGGCCATGACATCGGAACCGTTGAGTACGGCTGGCCTCTGGGCATGCCCTTGTGCCGCAGCCTCGGGGAAGGGCTCTGGGAAATCCGGAGCAGCCTCCCGAGCCGGCGCATTGCACGCGTGCTGTTCTGCCTGGTCGATGGGGAGCTGATCCTGCTGCATGCCTTCATCAAGAAGACGCAGAAGACACCACCCGACGACCTGGCTCTGGCCCGCAAGCGACAGAAGGAGATTGAACGATGACCAAGCGCAAGAACCCCCAGATCGGCAGCCTCTTCGAGGACTGGCTGAAGGAGGAAGGCATTCACGAGGAGGTGACGACCGCCTCGGTGAAGCGCGTTCTGGCCTGGCAGCTCGAACAAGCCATGAAGGACCAGAACCTCTCGAAATCCGCGATGGCTAAGCGCATGGCCACCTCCAGGCCGCAGCTCGATCGCCTCCTCGATCCCGACAACGCGAGCGTCACGCTCGACACCCTCACCAAGGCTGCCGCCGCGGTCGGTCGCAAGGTGCGGCTTGAGCTGATCTGAGCGGCCAGGCGCACTGCGCCCATGCTCCGCACACAAAGCCTCTGGTCTCGACCGAGATCGCAGGCTACAAAGAACCTTCAGAGGGGGACCACGGTTTCATGTTCGAGCAGACCTTCAAGAACATCGACGACATCCTGCACAAGGACGCGGGCTGCACGAGCGAGCTCGACTACACCGAGCAATCCTCCTGGCTGCTCTTCCTGAAGTACCTCGATGAGCTGGAGCAGGAGAAGGCCAACGAAGCCGCGCTGGAAGGCAAAGGCTACAGCTACATCCTCGCGCCCGAGTACCGCTGGAGCTCCTGGGCTGCGCCGAAGACAGCCGACGGCAAGCGCGACCACAACACCGCCCTGACGGGCGACGACCTGCGCGAGTTCGTCAACGGCAAGCTCTTCCCGTACCTCGCCGGCTTCAAGCAGCGCGCCAGCGGCCCCAACACGATCGAATACAAGATCGGCGAGGTCTTCGGCGAGATCAAGAACAAGGTCCAGAGTGGCTACAACCTCCGCGACGTGATCGACCTGGTCGACGAGCTGCGCTTCGGTTCGCAGAGCGAGAAGCACGAGCTCTCGCACCTGTACGAAGCGAAGATCAAGAACATGGGCAACGCCGGCCGCAACGGCGGCGAGTACTACACACCCCGGCCGCTGATCCGCGCCATGATCCAGGTGATCCAGCCACGCATCGGCGAGCGCATCTACGACGCGGCCTGCGGCTCGGCGGGCTTCCTGTGCGAAGCCTTCGACTACCTGAGCCCGCAGGCGACCAAGGCCGACGACCTCAAGACGCTGCAGACCCGCACCTTCTTCGGCAAGGAGAAGAAGAGTCTCGCCTATGTGATCGGGATCATGAACATGATCCTGCACGGCATCGAGGCGCCGAACATCGTCCACACCAACACGCTGGGCGAGAACCTCAACGACATCCAGGAAAAGGACCGCTACGACGTCGTCCTCGCCAACCCGCCCTTCGGCGGCAAGGAGCGCAAAGAGGTCCAGCAGAACTTCCCGATCAAGACAGGCGAGACGGCCTTCCTGTTCCTGCAGCACTTCATCAAGACGCTGAAAGCTGGAGGCCGAGCGGCCATCGTCATCAAGAATACCTTCCTATCGAACACCGACAACGCCAGTGTGAGCTTGCGCAAGCTGCTGCTGGAGAGCTCCAATCTGCATACCGTGCTCGACTGCCCGGGTGGCACCTTCCAGGGCGCAGGCGTCAAGACAGTGGTCCTGTTCTTTGAGAAGGGCACCAAGACGCGGAAGGTCTGGTACTACCAACTCGACCCGGGTCGCAGCCTCGGCAAGACCAGCCCGCTCAACGACGACGATCTCAAGGAGTTCATCGCGCTGCAGGTCACCAAAGCAGACTCACCGAAGAGCTGGAGCGTCGAGGTCGCGGCCGTGGACACCACGACCTACGACTTGTCGGTCAAAAACCCCAACGGCGGCAACGAGGTCGCGCTGCGCACGCCGCAGGAAATCCTTGATGAGATCGCCGCCCTCGACGCCGAGAGCGCCGAAGCGATGACCACGATCCGGGGGCTTGTGGCGTGATGAGTGCGTGGAAGGAAGAGTCTCTCGGTGAGGTATGCCAATTCATAAATCGCGGCATATCTCCGACCTACCTTGAAGCTGGCGGTGTCGCGGTTCTCAACCAAAAATGTGTTCGCGACCACCGGGTCAACTTTGACCTAGCACGTCGCCATGATTCCAATGCGAAGAGGATCAGCCCAGACCGCTTTGTGCGTGTCAGCGACGTACTGATCAACTCAACAGGGACCGGAACGCTCGGGCGTGTGGCTCAGATTCGTGAAGCACCGCCTGAGCCGACGACCGTTGACTCGCACGTCACTATTGTTCGGCCGAAAGAGGGCCTGTTTCATTCAGAGTTCTTCGGGTACGCCCTCGTTGCGATCGAAGAGAAGATTCAGCAAGGTGGTGAGGGCTGCGGTGGGCAAACGGAACTGTCCCGCTCAAAGCTAGCAAACGAGTATCGAGTCAGTTTCCCTACTGACCGCAACGAGCAGCGCCTCATCGTTGAAATTCTCGACGAGGCCTTCGAGGCCATCGCTACCGCCAAGGCCAACGCTGAGAAGAACCTGCAGAACGCGCGGGACGTGTTTGAGAGCAAGCTGTATGCGCTACTCGGTCAAGATGCAGGAGGTTGGCCTAGGAAAACTCTGCGAGAGATCGCGGTTGACTTCGGCCGCGGCAAGTCGAAGCATCGGCCTCGCAATGATCCGAAGCTGTACGGCGGGCCATACCCATTCATTCAGACCGGTGACGTGCGTGGGGCCGAGCACCTGATCACCGAATACACGCAGACCTACAGCGAAGCAGGTCTGGCTCAGAGCAAGCTGTGGCCAAGAGGGACGTTGTGCATCACCATCGCGGCCAATATCGCCGAAACAGGTGTGCTGAACTTCGCGGCCTGCTTCCCCGACAGCGTCATCGGTGTCGTCGTGGATGAGAGGCAGACCAGCAGCAAGTATCTGGAGTACATGCTGCACACGGTCAAGGCCGATCTGAAGGCCAAAGGCAAGGGAAGTGCTCAGGACAACATCAACCTAGCCACCTTTGAAAACGAGCGGTTTCCGTTTCCCGATCTTGACACCCAGGCACGAGTCGTCAGCTTGCTTGACGACCTGTCGTCCGAGGTCCAGCGGCTTGAGGGGCTGCTCGGCCTGAAGCTCGCCGCGCTCGACGAGCTCAAGAAGTCTCTGCTGCACCAGGCCTTCTCCGGAGCCCTGACCTCCAAGTCCACCGACAAGCAGCTCGCCGAGGTCGCATGAACGAAGCCGAAACCCGCGCCGAGCACATCGACCCTGCGCTCAAGGCAGCAGGGTGGGGCGTGGTGGACGGCAGCCGCATCCGCCGGGAGGTCATCGCGCCCGGACGCCTGCAGGGCAAGGGCCAGCGCGCCAAGGCCGAGATCGCCGACTACGTGCTGATCCATCGAAATACGAAGCTCGCGGTCATCGAGGCCAAGGCCTGGGACAAGCCTTACACCGAGGGCCTGGCGCAGGCCAAGCAGTACGCAGCGAAGCTGGCCGTCCGCTTCACCTACGCGACCAACGGTCAGGCCATCTACGGCGTGGACATGACCACCGGCGAGGAGGGCGATGTCGCCGCCTACCCGACGCCGGAGGAACTGTGGGCCAAGACCTTCGCCGAGGCCAACGCCTGGCGTGACCGCTTTGCCGCCGTGCCGTTCGAGGACAAGGGCGGCACCTGGCAAAGCCGCTACTACCAGGAGATCGCAATCCGGCGCGTGCTAGAGGCGATCACCGAGGGGCGCTCGCGCATTCTGCTGACGCTGGCCACCGGCACCGGCAAGACCGCGATCGCCTTCCAGATCGCGTGGAAGCTGCATCACAGCCGCTGGAACCTCACCGAATGGAAAGGGCATGGCGAACCAACTCGGCGCCCGCGCATCCTGTTCCTAGCGGACCGGAACATCCTCGCCGATCAGGCCTACAACGCCTTCTCGGCGTTTCCGGAGGATGCCTTGGTCCGCATCGAGCCGGCCGAGATCAAGAAGAAGGGCAGGGTGCCCAAGAACGGCAGCGTCTTCTTTACGATCTTCCAGACCTTCATGAGCGGGCCGGGAGACTCACCCTACTTCGGCGACTACCCTCCTGACTTCTTCGACTTCATCGTCATCGACGAGTGCCACCGCGGCGGTGCCAATGACGAAGGCCAGTGGCGCGCGATCCTGGACTACTTCGCGCCGGCGGTACAGCTTGGGCTGACTGCTACGCCCAAGCGCCGGACCAACGCGGACACCTATGCCTACTTCGGCGAGCCGGTCTACACCTACTCGCTCAAGGACGGCATCAACGACGGCTTCCTGACCCCGTTCAAAGTCAAGCAGATCGCGACGACGATCGACGACTACACCTACACCCCCGACGACGCTGTCATCGAGGGCGAAGTCGTCGCTGGCAAGCGCTACGTCGAAGGCGAGTTCAACCGGCTGATCGTCATCCCCGAGCGCGAGGCTTACCGCGTCAAGCTCTTCATGGGGATGATCGACCAGCGCGAGAAGACGCTTGTCTTCTGCGCCACCCAAGAGCACGCGCTACTGGTGCGCGACCTGATCAACCAGGTGAAGACCAGCCCCGACCCGAACTACTGCGTGCGGGTCACGGCCGACGACGGCGCCATCGGCGACCAGTTCCTGCGCGACTTCCAGGACAACGAGAAGACGATCCCGACGATCCTCACCACGTCGCAAAAGCTCTCGACCGGGGTGGATGCGCGCAACGTGCGCAACATCGTCCTGATGCGCCCGGTCAACTCGATGATCGAGTTCAAGCAGATCATTGGCCGCGGCACCCGCCTCTACGACGGCAAGGACTACTTCACCATCTTCGACTTCGTGAAGGCGCACCACCACTTTGCTGATCCGGAGTGGGATGGTGAGCCGCAGGAGCCTGAGCCGCCGCGTGGCCCGCGCGACCCGCAGCCAGGCGAACCTGAGCCCCAGGGGCCAGGGCCGCTACCCGAACCTGAGCCGCCACGCGTGAAGACGAAGGTCAAGCTTGCCGACGGCAAGGCGCGCGCCATCCAGAGCATGAGCGCCACGACGTTCTGGAGTGCTGATGGCAGGCCCATGTCGGCCGCGCAGTTCCTCGAAACCCTGTTCGGCACCTTGCCTGATTTCTTCAAGGACGAGGACGAGCTGCGCACCATCTGGAGCGACCCCGAGACGCGCAAGAAGCTGCTGCAGGACCTGGCCGATCGTGGCTTCGGCAAGGAGCCACTGGCCGAGATGCAGAAGATCATCGACGCCGAGAAGAGCGACCTCTTCGACGTGCTCGCCTATGTGGCCTTCGCGAGCGATCCGCTCCCGCGAGAAACCCGCGCCGAGGCGTGTCGCGCCGCTTCAGCGGCAGAGCTGAACGACAAACAACGCGCCTTCATCGACTTCGTGCTCGCTCAGTACGTCAAGCAGGGCGTGGATGAGCTCGATCAGGACAAGCTCTCACCGCTCTTACGCCTGCGCTATCGCGCCCTCAACGACGCCTTCGCGGAGCTCGGCAAGCCAGACCAGGTTCGCAAGCTCTTCGTCGGCTTCCAGCGCCACCTGTATCCGTCGAGGCCGGGGTCTAGCTGATGGAATTCAAGCAGCGCACCCTCATGCAGATCGCCGACATGATCTGTGGCAACTTCGAGCAGTCGAAGAGCTTCTTTGTGTATCGAAGCAGCAGTCGCCTGACCGAGTTCTTTCAGGACGCCGACACCGACTATGTCCATGATGGTTCGACAAGGAACTATTGGGTCGCAGCGACGTTGAAAGACATCCTGGCTCAGCCCCACCCCAACGCTCAGACGCCACCGGAGGGATTTGCACGGGTTATCAAAACGCTGATGGATCAGGGCGACGCGCTGAACGAAGGGCCGGATCGACCTGGCGCGCTCGCGCAGCTAACCACAGCCCTCACAAGGGAAGGGTTCGAGCCCTTCTATGCCGAGGACCGGCAGTGCTATCTCCGGCACATCGCGACCAACACCATAGCGACCTCGTACGCGAACCCGCATCGCCCGTTTTCACCTGCAGAGCAGAAGAAGCGTGCGCAGCTCAGTGACTACCTGAGCAAGGCGTCAGAGGACCAGCTTATCGAGGACGTGCTGCTGCCTCTCTTTAGGCAGATGGGATTCCATCGCGTGACAGTGGCCGGCCACAAGGACAAGGCTCTTGAGTACGGCAAAGACGTGTGGATGAAGTTCACCTTGCCGACGCAGCATGTTCTCTACTTCGGTATCCAGGCCAAGAAGGGGAAGATTGACGCAGCGGGAGTGACCAAGGCTGACCAGGCCAATGTCGCAGAGCTTCACAACCAAGCAACCATGATGCTCGGCCACGAAGTCTTCGATTCCGACATAGGCAAGCGCGTGCTCGTCGATCACGCCTTCATCGTTGCCGGCGGAGAGATCACCAAGGCGGCGCGCAACTGGATTGGCAACAAGCTCGATGCCACGAAGCGCAGTCAGATCATGTTCATGGATCGTGACGACATCCTCAACCTCTTCATCGTCACGAACCTACCGCTGCCGGAGGGCGCGCAGCCCGAGACGGCTTCCACCGACGACGACATTCCCTTCTAGGCCCCCGCGGAAGTTGCTGGTTGACCCGGCCGCCCTTCTCCCTCATAGTGATTGATAACGTCCTTTATCATCCATCAAAACCAAGGGCAGGGCACCGATGGACTTCAACCAGCTAGCCGAGTGGGAGCGCCGGGCTCAGGAAGCCCAGGCAAAGGCCGCCCAGGCGCTTCTGCGGCTCGTGGAGGCAGCAGAGGCCAGCGACAGCGGCCAAGCCCGCCGCGTGGCCGGATTCCTGGCCAGCACCTTCAACGGCGCCGCGTACCCGTTCGACCTGTTCGAGCTGCGCGCCCTCGATGTCGGCCTGGCCGACGACGCCATGGCCTGCATCGACGCGCTGCGGTGGGGCAAGGCCGACCTGCACAAGCTGATCCCCGATGGGGAGCGCCGCATCGCCGACCTCATCAAGAGCTGGGGGCTCGACCGCTCGTGACCACCCGCCAGCTTCAAACCCTCCCGAGCACGGCGCCGACCCTTCCGGCGCTGTTCGCGCCCGACCCGCAGGCCGGGAAGCGCTTCGTCGAGTTCTTCACCGCCAACATCCGCAACCCGAACACCCGCCGGGCCTACGTCCGCGCCGTCCGGGACTTCGCCGCCTGGTGGGAAGGCAACCAGCTCGGGGAGCTGCAGGACATCGAGCCGGTTCACGTCGCGGCCTACGTCGAGACCTTGGGGGCTCGCCTGGCCGCGCCTTCGGTCAAGCTGCACCTGGCAGGCCTGCGCATGCTCTTCGACTGGCTCGTCGTCGGCCAGGTCCTCAAGACCAACCCGGCGAGCTCGGTCCGTGGGCCCCGCCACTCCGTGAAGAAGGGCAAGACGCCCGTGCTCGCCGCCGACGAGGCGCGAGCGCTGCTCGACAGCATCGACACCAGCACGCCGGTCGGCCTGCGCGACCGCGCGCTGATCGCGACCATGGTCTACACCTTCGGCCGTGTCGGAGCCGTCACGAAGATGAAAATCGAGGATGTCTACATCCAGGGCCGCAGGACTTGGGTCCGCCTGCACGAGAAGGGCGGCAAGCTGCACGACATGCCCGCGCATCACACGCTCGACGAGTACCTCCACGCCTACCTGCAGGGCGCCGGCATCGCAGGCGACGCCAAGGGATTCCTCTTCCGCACGGCTGCCGGCCGCAGCGGACAACTGACGGAAGCGCCGATGACTCAAGCCGATGTCTATCGCATGATCGGACGCAGGGCCAAGCTCGCCGGCATCGCGACGAAGATCGGCTGTCACTCGTTCCGCGCGACAGGCATCACCGAGTACCTGCGCAACGGCGGCAAGCTCGAAATAGCGCAGGCGATGGCCAACCACGAGAGCGCCCGCACGACGGGGCTCTATGACCGCCGCAACGATCAGCTCTCCCTCGATGAGGTCGAGCGCATCCTGATCTAGGAGA
>CAUJKI010000219.1 GCA_963205015.1 Pseudomonadota bacterium | reverse complement strand
CCGCGCTTTTGCCACCCTCTGGTTACGCAAGTTTAGGGCCTTCCATCCATATTTCATTCACATCCCGGTGCTCCCGCCACGACGCGCCGCACCAGGGCCGCATTACAGCGCAAGCGCCAGCCACCCCGTCGGCGATTGCAGGAGGTGACATCGCGATGCGGACACAGGAGAGGCTGGAGCGGGTTCCGGCAGGCATTCGGCCAGCGCGTGACGAAGACCGCCGCCACGAAACGCCGATCGACTGGGCGCATCTCTCGCGTTTCACTCTCAATGACAGGGCTCTCGAGCAGGAGGTACTCGGCCTCTTCGCCATGGAGGCCCCGCGCTACCTGGCCCGGATGCAGGGCGCCACCGATCGCAAGGAATGGATGGAAGCCGCACACACGCTCAAAGGCTCGGCGCGGGCGGTCGGCGCATGGGCCATCGCCGAATGTGCCCAGGCCGCCGAGACACTCCAGATCAGCGCCGAGCGCGAGTTTGCGGGCAGGCAGGCCACTTCCGCCATCACGATCAGCGCCGCCCATGGCGCCCGCCAGGCACTCGAGCGGCTGGCCGACGCCGTTCATCGGACCCTGGCCTACATCGACGAGCGGCGCACAGCGAGCACTCCGGTGCCTCTTCCGCAACCCGCCTAGCGCCATCGTCCTGCCATACCTTCACCGCGATCGTTGCGTTCAGTTGTGTGTAGAAAACTGAGCCGCAGCTATTGATTGAATGCTTCCGTCATGCAATCGGAAGTTGCTGAGCCTTGGTGCCCGCGCGTCCTCAGTACTCGACAAGCCGGGATGCGGTCCTGCCGGGATGCGTACCGCAATGTGCCATGGAGGCGAGCTACGCTCATGAACGTTTTCAATCACGCAACAGGAGCACTCAGGCCCCGGGTTCGCCGATCGAGGCTCGCGTCGTTGAAGGCCGGCCTGAAGGCCGGCGCACAATGGGCCGCACCGATGCTCTTCGACAAGGTCGCCCGCAGATTGGCTCAGAAATACTGGCGGTGGAGCCGCGCCCTGACGCTTGGCGTGCGCGGCATCGTCGTCGATAGCGAAGGGCGAATCCTGCTCGTGCGTCAGACGTACATCGAGGGCTGGACGCTGCCGGGCGGTGGCGTCGAATTCAGCGAGACGCTGGAGCAGGCTCTTGCGCGCGAGCTCAATGAGGAAGGCGGGGTCACGATCGAAGGTGCGCCACAGCTCGTCGGCATCTACGACAACCGCGCGAGCTTCCAGGGCGATCACGTGGCGATCTATATCGTGCGTCAATGGCGTCGCGATCACGTTCCGGCGCCGAACTTCGAAATTTCAGAGTCGGCGTTCTTCTACCCGGACGGGCTGCCGGACAACATTGTGCCCGGCGCTCGGCGTCGCATCGAGGAGATGCTCGGCCAGCGCAGCCCTGACGGAGTGTGGTAGACGGCCGACGGCGCGCGCACCGCGGACGCACTTGCCTGCGCGCCCGATAGGCTTGCCTGGTGCTCGCGGCGCCGGGCCCGATCAGCATTGGACCTGATCAGCGTTTGCCGCCGCGAAACTGCGGGCGGCGCTGCGCGGCGGAGGGAGCCGGCGCGCGCGTATCCTTGTGGCGGAAATTGATGCGTCCCTTGGTCAGATCGTAGGGCGTCATCTCGACCGTCACCCGGTCACCCGCCAGAATGCGGATCCGGTTCTTCTTCATGCGTCCCGAGGTGTAGGCGATCACCTCATGCCCGTTCTCGAGCTGGACGCGGCAGCGCGCATCCGGCAGCACTTCTGCGACCACGCCCTCGAACTCGAGCACCTCTTCCTTCGCCATTCGGTATCCCTTCTGTCCGGCCTCGCCCCCGCGCGCGAGATACTCCCGCGGCAGCACGGCTCCAACTCATATTTCCGAGGCCCCAAGCAAAAGGGGGCGGGCTGAGCCCGCCCCCAACCCCAGATGGGGTATCCTTCAGTCGACCCGCAGGTTCACAGCAGACGACTTGCCGTTACGGCCGCGCTCGATCTCGTAGGAAATCTTCTGGCCTTCGCGAAGATTGCTGAGACCCGCACGCTCGACGGCTGAGATGTGCACGAACACGTCGTTGCCACCCTCGTCAGGCTGGATAAAACCATAGCCCTTCTGAGAGTTGAACCATTTGACGGTGCCGGTAGCCATTCGTAGTTCTCCAAGGATGACTTGAGCCGCGAGCGGAATTGCCGCGGCCATCAAAGCACGCATTGGAGTGTTAACCGATATCAGCGGTGCAAGCGCTGCCGTGTAGTCTACCAAAGCGAGTTCGACGCGCTGTATATGCGCTTTTTCTGGCAATTAGGCAAGATGCCGCGTTAGTGTGCAGCGCAACATTAGTTGCTAAGCAGAACCGCGCGCCGGCGCAACGCCGCCGGCCCGTTCCTACTTTCCCGCCACAACTATGCTCTGCCCCTCAATAAAAGAGGCTTGAGACGCTTTCCTCGCGGGCTGTCCTACCGATCGCCTCGGCCAACAGGGGTGCCAGTGACAGCACCCGCATATTGGCCGCTGCCTTCACCGCCTCGGTCGGCTGGATCGTATCGGTAATCACTAGGGACTTGATCCGCGAGTTGGTGATCTTGGATACCGCACCGCCGGACAGAACGCCATGCGTCAGATAGGCCACGACCTCAAGCGCGCCGGCTTCGAGAAGGGCATTGGCTGCATTGATGAGCGTGCCCCCCGAATCGACGATGTCATCGACCAACAGGCAGCACTTGCCCTTCACGTCGCCGATGACGTTCATGACCTCGGATTCGCCCGGTCGCTCGCGCCGCTTGTCGCAGATCGCGATCGGCACGTTGATCCGCTTGGCCTGTGCGCGCGCGCGCACCACGCCGCCGACATCCGGCGACACGACCATCAGCTTCGAGACGTCGTGACGCTCCAGGATGTCGCGCGTCATGACCGGGGCGGCAAACAGGTTGTCCGTCGGGATGTCGAAAAAGCCTTGGATCTGGCCGGCGTGAAGATCGACCGTCATGACGCGGTCGACGCCCGCGCGCTCGATCAGGTTGGCAACGAGCTTCGCCGAGATCGGGGTACGCGGGCCGGGCCGGCGATCCTGCCGCGCATAGCCGAAATAGGGCATTACCGCCGTGATCCGCCGCGCCATCGAGCGTTTCAGCGCGTCGACAAGGATCAGCAGCTCCATGAGGTTGTCGTTCGCAGGAAAGGACGTCGATTGGATGACGTAGACGTCCTCGCCGCGCATGTTCTCCTGAATCTCGACGAACACCTCCATATCCGCGAAGCGCCTGACGACACCGCGCGCGAGCGGGACCTTGAGAATGGAGGATATGGATTCGGCGAGCGGATGGTTCGAGTTGCCGGCAACGAGCTTGATCCGCGGCGGCTCATGACCACCGGGGTTCTGGCGCGCGTCGAAGGGCATGGCCCGATGCTCCTTGCTGGCTGCTGCAACGGGCTTCTAGCAGCCGACCCGGGCCGTGTAAACGCCACCCCCCTTGTCGGATGACAGTTTTGTTGCCGATAGATTGCAACCGCCTGCCGCGCCTGTCGTGTGACGCGCGCGAAACGCAACTTCGAGCTGTCATTTGCCGAGGGTGCGCTCAGCGCAGCCGCTTCGGACGATAGACCTGCTGGGCCTCGTCCCACTCGAGCACGCCGAGATCCTTCTCGGCGACCCGTACCTCAGCCGTGCGCCGGCTGAGTTCCTCCTCGGCCCGCGTCATCTGCTCGGAAACCTGCTGCGCGATCCGCCCGATAGCCTTGTAGGCAGCGTAGAGCCCGGCGCCAACGACCATCAATCCAACGAGTTGCGGCATATCCAGCCCTCCTTGGCGAAAGTGTAGCACACTTAGAGGCCGAAACGTGACCAGAGTGCCCTGGCCTCGAGCGCAGAAAGCACCTCGGCAGGAAGGCCGGCACCCCATGTGGATGGCGCCTCTTCGGCAGGCCCGCCGGTGCTGAAGCCCGGCAACCTGCGGAAGCGGGCGAGCAGACCCCCGCCGGTCATCGGAATGACGCGCAGGCGCACCTTGTCGCCATGCAACTCGCGCATGCGGGTTCTGACGTCGGCGATACCATCCACAAGGCCAAATTCGAGCGCCTTGGCTCCCGTCCAGAAAGCGCCCGAGAACAGCTCTTCCTCGGCGCCCGAAAGGCGGCTCCCCCGCCGTTCTTTCACGAGCCCGATGAACGTCTCGTGGATGTCATTCTGGAGCGCGCGCAAACGCACGATGTCCTCGCGCTTCTCAGGCTTGAAGGGATCGAGGATCGCCTTGGCGTTACCCGCCGTGTAGACGCGTCGGTCTATGCCGAGCTTCTCGATCGCCCTGTCGAAGCCGAAGCCGGCCGAGACGACACCGATTGAGCCGACGATGGAGGACGGATCGGCATAGATTTCATCGCCGGCAATGGCGAGGAAGTAGCCTCCCGAGGCCGCGACGTCTTCACAGAAGACATAGACGCGCTTGCCGTGCTCAGCGGCGAGCTGGCGGATGCGCCTGTAGATCAGGTGCGACTGGACAGGGCTGCCGCCCGGCGAGTTGATCAGCACCGCCACGCTCGGCAGCTTCGAGGCCCTGAAGGCCTTCTCGATGGCGCCTGCCGCGCTTGCGAGCGAGAGCCCCGGCCGAAGCGGCGTCGCCATGCCGATCGGACCGGTGAATCGTAGGACCGGCACCACAGGAGGGCGCGAAAAGAGGGAGAACACCAGCAGGACCTCGAAAGTCGATGCAATCAGGCTGCCGCCTGACAATCACCACGGAAATGGCCCTCTAGATATGGTCTCACAGCAGGGACTTGCAAGCTGACTGCGCCGAGGGCGCACAACTTCAGCGCGGCTCAGAGTGTCAATCACCGCGCCGCTTGAGCTTCTCGAGAGCCGCGAACGGATTGTCGCGCGCGGGTGTCTCCTTGTCCTCCCATTCGAAGGTGGCACCATCGCTGCGGGGAAATGGATCGACCGTGCTGGCCAGCTCCTCGTAGATGATGCGGCCCACGTCCAGGCGGCCATCTTCGATCGGCTCGGGGTCATCGGCGAGAGAATCGATGTCCGCGCCTGGTCCATCTCCCAGCAGCTCCGCCGGCCAGTACGCTACATCGAGGCGCACGCGATAGGTCCGCTCGATGGGGTCGAGTGTCACGACGCACGTTTGCTGCGCATTCAACTCGGCTTCGCCGTGAAGCTCGAATCGGCCGGATTCGAACGGCATGATCGTGTAGCGCGCGACGAGACGCGTGCAGGCATCGACACCAAGCGCTTCGGCGAGGGCCGCGCGGGTCGCCTCATCTGCCTCGCGCGTCACGGCGAGCCCTGCTTCGGGAATGCCGCGCGTCTCGTGCGTCCAGTCGATGATCCTGTCCATCGTCATTGCCCTTCCCCAACGGTGGCAGCAGGGAAATCGACTGCGCCGGCGACGAGCGCCGTGCCATCCTGGACCTCGAGTGACGCGACCACACGACGCACATAGCCTGCGAGCCCGCGGGCGCCGGGAACCGCGGTCGGATCCGCGCGCCAGATCTCAGCTGCCAACACCGTCGCCAGCGCATCGCCGACGCCGGCCTCAGCGCTTCTCCCGATCGCCGCACGATAGGCATTGCCGCGCTCGAGCACGGCCGCCGTCGCCTTCTTCACGTGCCGCGGCACGCCCATGTCGCCGATGCCGAGCCTGCGACAGGCATCATCCATGTCCGCAACGAAGGCTTCGAGCATCGCGCGTCCCGTTGCCTGTCCCTCTTTGCCTTCGAGCTCCAGGCGCGCAAGGACCAGCGCCACGTGCAGCACGGTCATCTCGAAGCGTCCGTGCACCGTGTCCGGCACCCCGTGGAGGCGATAGAAGGTCTCGGAGCGCGCTTGTGCCACAATTCCCTCGTAGAGCCTCAGGCCGGAAAGATGCCGTGGCGCCCGCCGGGTCAGGGTCGCGAAACTCGACCAGAACGATCTTGCACGTGACGGGGCAGAAGACATCGAACTGAGGGTGCTCCAGAAAGGTGCGGGTGCAGGGTACCGCCTGCGACAGGGGTTTTGAACATACCCGAAACGGATTGACCAGCCTGCGATCGGTCATATCGGGGCGACAATCCTGCCGGGGATCGGCGGGCGCATGGCATTGCCAGGGCCTGAGGGCCGCGCTAGGCCGGTGTCAAGGGCCGCCTCAGCGCGATTCGGCAGCGCCCATAAGCACGGCCAGCAGGTGGGGAGCAGCTCGGGGGAGCGCACGATGATGACGAGCAAGCGAGGGGCGCGCCGGCCGATCCGATTTTCGGGCGTAGTAGGGCTGGCAACTATCATCCTTCTCTGCGCGGTCATTGCTGTGACGGTCGGCGCCTGCGCGCCGACGACCATGACGCACGGCCACCACTTCCAGGAGAGCGACCTGCAGCAGGTCCAGCCGGGCATGAGCCAGGACGCCGTGCGCCTCGCACTCGGCACACCCGACACGACATCAAGTATCTCGGGCGGCATGGCCTACTACTACATTTCCAGCACGACCCAGCAGATGGCCTTCATGAAACCGACCGAGACCGATCGCAAGGTCCTCGCGGTCTACTTCAACCCTGTCGGAACGGTCGAGCGCGTCGCTCAGTACGGGAAAAAGGACGGCAAGATCTTCGACTACGTGAAGCGCGAGACGCCAAGCCATTCGCGCGATCAGGGTCTGATCGGCCAGATCCTGCGTGGCATCGGTCCGGTCAATCCGCTCGGCAACTACTGAGCCGCGGTCCGGCTCACAGCACGCGCAACATCGCTAGTCCGGCCAGCATCAGCACGTTGAGCAGGCTCGAGAGATTGACGTCTCCCGGCGTCTTGACGCGAATGATGCGCACCTCGGGCACACCGCGCGCCGGATCGTGGACACCGGCCTCGCGCGCCGTTGCCCAGCGCCAGATCCAGCCGGCCATGGGTCGCACCCTCAGCCCCATCTCGAGCGGCGCGCGCCGCCAGCCATACTTGAAGGCGAACACCAGGAAGACGATCACCAGGATCTGCAACAACGTCGAGACCCAGCCCCCGATGAGCAGCCAGGCAATGGACCAGATCCAACCCGCCAGCGCCGCCAGCAGCCAGCCGATCCAGCTCACGATTTCCATGAGGTGGCCTCTCCGCGTGCCCGGCCCCGCCGCGAGGCCTGGATACCGGGCGAATGCTTAATGACGCGCGGCCCGGAATGCGTATAGTGCGCCCTGACCGATAACCTATGACTTAGCGAAATCCGTGGCCATGCCTCAGTCGACTGTAAAAAGGTCGCCCGCCGATGTCGTGACCGCGCCGACCGGCGCGCTCGACCCGCGCCATGCTTTCCAGGACCTCATCCTGACACTGCAGCAGTTCTGGGGCGCGCAAGGCTGCGTCGTCCTCCAGCCCTATGACATGGAAGTGGGCGCCGGGACGTTCCACCCCGCGACGACCTTGCGTGCGCTCGGGCCGAAGCCCTGGAATGCCGCCTACGTGCAGCCCTCGCGACGGCCTAAGGACGGCCGCTACGGCGAAAACCCGAACCGGATGCAGCACTACTATCAGTTCCAGGTGATCATGAAACCGTCACCGCCAGACATCCTGGACCTGTACTTGAAGAGCCTCGATGCCATCGGCATCGATACATCCGTCAACGATATACGCTTCGTCGAGGACGACTGGGAAAGCCCGACGCTCGGCGCCTGGGGTCTCGGCTGGGAAGTGTGGTGCAACGGCATGGAGGTGACGCAGTTCACCTACTTCCAGCAGGTTGGCGGCTTTGACTGCACCCCCGTGTCCGCCGAGATCACCTACGGTCTCGAGCGCCTCGCCATGTACGTGCAGGGCGTCGACCGCGTCTACGACCTGAACTTCAACGGCCGCGAGGACGCGCGCAAGCTCACGTACGGCGACATCTTCCTGCAGGCCGAGCAGGAGTACTCGCGCTTCAACTTCGAGTACGCCGACACCGAGCTGCTGTTGCGCCACTTCAAGGATGCGGAGGGCGAGTGCCAGTCGCTGCTGGATAAGGGCCGGCCGGGCGCGAACGGCGGGCGCCACCTTCTGGCGCTCCCGGCCTATGACCAGTGCATCAAGGCCTCGCACATCTTCAATCTGCTCGACGCGCGCGGCGTGATCTCGGTGACCGAGCGTCAGAGCTACATTCTGCGCGTGCGCGAGCTTGCCAAGGCCTGCTGCGCCGCGTGGCTCCAGACGGAGGGAGGCAGGGCATGAGAACGATGAAAGCGCGGCAGGCTGCCCGCAAGGAGGCCAAGGCCAAGCAGCCCCGCAACGCCGCGGCGCGCATGCCGCCGCTCTGGATGCGCGTCTTCTCGACCGTCAGTGTCCTCGGCATTGCCGCGATCGCCGTGATGGGCGCCTGGTTCGGTTTCCAGACGGGTGGACTCGGCGTTGCCTTCGCAGGCCTGCTCGGCGGCGCGGCACTCGGCTATTTCATCACGTACGTCATCGGCAACATGCTGCAGGAGATGCTGCCGCTGATCCGCGTGCTCCTCGTGCTCGGCGTCATCGCTGCGACCATCTATGTGCTGCATTTGCTCGGCGTGCAGCTCGGCATCAATCCGAAGTAGCGCGGCCCCAAGCCATGTCAGAATTGTTGCTCGAGCTGTTCTCCGAAGAGATTCCTGCACGCATGCAGGTGCGGGCAGCGGAGGACCTGAAGCGCCTCGTGCTCGATGGCCTCAAGGCCACGGGTCTTGTCGTCGGCGAGGCCATGAGCTTTTCGACGCCGCGGCGCCTCGCACTCGTGGTGAAAGACGTCGCCACGCGCTCTCCCGCGATCTCGGAGGAGCGCAAAGGCCCGCGCGTCGGTGCGCCCGAAGCTGCCCTTGCGGGCTTCCTCAAATCGGCAGGCCTCGCCTCGATCGGTGAAGCCGAGGTCGTCAGCGACCCCAAGCGCGGCGACTACTACGTCGCGAAGATCGAAAAGGCGGGCCGCGCCGCGTCCGAGATCATCGCCGAGGTCGTGCCGGCCGTGCTCGACAAATTTCCCTGGCCGAAGTCGCAGCGCTGGGGCAGTCGCCCCGAGACATGGGTGCGTCCGCTGCACGGCATTCTCTGCCTGCTCGGCGGCAAGGTCGTGCCCTTTGCGTGGGCCGGCGTCGAGGCCTCGAACACCACGCGCGGTCACCGCTTCCACGGCAATGAGCCGTTCACGGTCGCGAGCTTCGAGGACTACGGCACGAAGCTCAAGGGAGCAAAGGTGCTGCTGCCCGCCTCCGAGCGTGCCGAGATGATCCGCGAGCAGGCTGAAGCACTCGCGAAGAAGCACAAGCTGGAGCTGGTCGCGGACGACGCGCTCCTCGCCGAGAATGCCGGGCTCACGGAATGGCCGACCGTGCTCATGGGCCACTTCGACGAGGCCTTTCTCGAAGTTCCGGCCGAATGCCTCATCACGTCCATGAAGGCGCATCAGAAATGCTTCTCGCTGCGCGATCCGAAGACCGGCGCGCTCGCGAACCGCTTTCTCGCCGTGTCGAACCTCATCGCAGCGGATGGCGGCAAGCAGATCGTTGCCGGCAACGAGAAGGTCATTCGTGCGCGGCTCAGCGACGCCCGGTTCTTCTGGGAGCAAGATCTTAAGCGCCCGCTCGACGAGATGGCGCTCGCATTGAAAGGCATCACCTTCCACGAGAAGCTCGGCACGCAGTGGGACCGCCGCGAACGTATTGCGGAGCTGGCGCACCAGATCGCCGGCGCCGTCGATGCAGTGCCCGAGGACGCGCGCCGCGCCGCGCAGCTCTGCAAGGCCGATCTCGTCTCAGGGATGGTCGGCGAGTTCCCTGAGTTGCAGGGCCTCATGGGTCGGTACTACGCGGAGAAAGCCGGCACAAAGCCTGAGATCGCACGCGCCATCGAGCTGTATTACAAGCCCAAGGGACCGTCCGATACGGTGCCGCTCGCGTCCGAAGGTGATGCGACGGCGATCGCGGTGTCGCTCGCCGACAAGCTCGATACGCTCGTCGGCTTCTGGGCCATCGGCGAGAAGCCGACCGGTTCCGGCGATCCCTACCAGCTCCGCCGCGCCGCGCTCGGCGTGATCCGCATCGTGCTGGAGAATGATTTGAGGTTGGGATTGCTGCTCATCCTGACTCGAGAAATGAGGTCTACTCTAAGTACGTTCATTGCTAGATTCGCTCGCATCGGCTACGAGGGGCTCAAGATCAGCGATTTCATCATCAATGCTGAAGACGAACTGGATATGAGGAATCCAAACGAGCTTGCGCCCTTCGACTTCCACCCAATCGTTGAAGAAACATTGGTACACTTCGATGCGCGGAAGCCTTTTGATCCTCATGATCCGGATCTGAATGAACAGTGGCAGCAGAGACGCTACGCGTTGGGCGTTTGGATCGCCTGCAATCTTAACAGTTGCCGTCCAGAGAATGAGCAGGAACAGCGGCTAGTGGATCGCGCAGAGAATTGGTTCTCGGATATCGTCGGTAATAGAACTGGTGATCTTCTCCTCTCCTTCTTCGCCGACCGCCTGAAGGTTCACCTCCGCGAGAAGGGGGCGCGGCACGATCTCATCGATGCCGTGTTCGCGCTCGGCGGTCAGGACGACCTCGCGCTCATCGTGAAGCGCGTCGAGGCGCTCGACGCCTTCCTCAAGACCGACGACGGCGCGAACCTCCTCGCGGGCGTCAAGCGCGCGTCCAACATCCTCGCCATCGAGGAGAAGAAGGACAAGACGAGCTACACCGGCGACTACGACATCAAGCTGCTCCAGGCCAAGGCCGAGACCGCGCTGGCGGCCGCCATCGAGGGCGTCAAGCAGGACACCGTCGCCGCGATCAACGTCGAGAGCTTCAAGGGCGCGATGAACGCGCTCGCCGAGCTGCGCAAGCCCGTCGACGACTTCTTCGATCAGGTAACCGTCAACGCGGACGATCCCGCTTTGCGCAAGAACCGCCTGCATCTACTCTCGCAGATCCGCGCGGCCACACTCGGCGTCGCCGACTTCTCCAAGATCGCGGGATAGCAACGCCGCCCTCTCCCATCATTCTGCACCGGAGCGGCAATGCTCGCGATCGTCACGCTCGTCGCACCCGTGTTCGGGCTCATCGCCATCGGCTGGGGCGCCGCGCGCGTGCGCTATGTGCCCGAGACGGCCGGCCCCCTGCTCACCGAATTCGCCTACAAGATCCTCATTCCGGCACTGCTCTTCCGCGCCATGGCAACCATGGCGCCGCCCGCGCAATCGCCCTGGCTGCTCGTGGGCGCCTACGGCACGGCAGTCGCGATCGTGTGGCTCATGGCCATGCTCGCGACGCTGCTCCTCCTCCGTCGCCCGGCGGTCGATGCGCCGGCCATCGCCTTCGCCACGACCTTCGGCAATGGCCTCATGCTCGGTATCCCGCTCGTCCTCTCCGCCTTTGGACCGGAAGCAGCGACGCCCGTCGCCATTCTCCTCACGTGCGACACCATCATGCTGTGGATGCTCGGCACGCTGCATATGGAGCTCGCGCTGCGCGGCTTCGGCGGCGGCTCCCTCACATCGACCGCGCGCACCGTGCTCGATCTCGTGCGCAATCCGATCATCGCTGCGGTCATCATCGGCCTGCTCTGGCGTTGGAGCGACCTCGCGCTTCCCAGCCTTATCGACAAGCTCATCACGCTGCTCGCCGGCGCCGCGATTCCCGTCTCGCTGACGGCCCTCGGCATGACGCTCGCGCGCTACGAGATCAAGGGACAGACCCCGACCCTCGCATTGATCATCGTGCTGAAACTGGCAGTCTTTCCGGCCGTGACGCTATGGCTCGGCCTCTTTGCGTTCGGACTGACGCCCATATGGGCGGGCACGCTCGCCGTGTTCGCGAGCATGCCGGTCGGGGCAAACGCTTTCGTCTTCGCGTCGCGCTACGAGCGCGCGGTCGGATCGGTCTCGGCCGCCGTCGCGGTGAGCGCCGCCATCGCCGTGCTGACGGTCACGGCCATGCTCGCGATCCTGCAGGGGCTGGGCTTGCCGGTACGGGTGTGAAGGCTCAGGCCGCGAGCGCGTGCGACCGGCTGATCACCCGCAAGGGCACGAGCTCGGCGCTGCGCGCTGCCGGCAGCGTCATCACGGCAGCGAGCTCGCGGCGCAGGTTCTCGATCGTGAAGTCCAGGGAGTCGATCTCGCGGCGGATGGCCTGCTGATCGCGCGCGACGGCCATGGCGCGCTCGGCGCCGGCGCTGACGAGGCGGGACACCGCCTGCCACTGCTCGGTGGCCGAGAGGCGCGTCGCAGCCGGCATCACGGCCACGGCCTCTCGGGCTTTGTCCGACTGGCAGCGCGCCGCCACGGGAAGCGGCTTCGCGCCACCGATCTCTGAATTCCGCGACTCGACGGCTTTGACGAGACGCTCGCGCCGGATGTCGTCGAGCGGCACCGGCGCGGCGAGAAATGCGACTACCAGCCCCCATGCCACGAGGTCCGCGAGCGGCACGCCGAGGTGCGTCGCGGTCATCCCGAGGACCAGGCCGGTTTCCAGCATCCGCCGAACTCCAATTGCGGAACAAATTTTCCGCTATTTTTGCATGTTCTATTCGAGCATTACTTACCTTTATTAATACATGATTAAAGCTCTTGGCCATTCCGTGGCACCGCGGCGGCGCGGGAAATAACAAATTGAAATTACGCATTTTATTTCCTCATCCCAGAATGGCAAAAGCCCGCCCGGCTTTTGCCGGACGGGCTCTGTCAAACCACCCGTTAATGCCCAAGAGCGAGATCAGCCCTTCTTCGGGGGCACGCGGCCATCCCGCGTATAGGGATACATGTGCGTAATGTCGGCGTCCGGCCAATCTTTCTCGAACTTGCTCCACACGTCCAATACCGCCGACGCCACCTGGTCGGGAATTTCGCTCTTCCGCGCATTGTCGAGGTAGAGGCGGACGTCCTTTGCCTGCAGCGCCGCGGTGAAGCCGGCATCGTAGGCCTCATTGATGATCCGGCGCGGGAACTTGTCGTCGGTGGCCGTATTGCGTCCCGTCGAGACATTCACGACCTCGAGGATCTTGGCCATGGGGATGCCTTGCTTGACGCCGAAGGCGATCGCCTCGCAGCTCGCAGACTGCGCCGCCGCCGAGAGGAAGTTGTTGAGCAGCTTAACAGCCTGCCCTTGCCCCGGCCTCGGGCCGATGTGAAAGGGCTTGCCGATCAGCGCCATGAGCGGCTGATGGCGCTCGTAGGCATCCGGCGCGCACGCCATCATGACCGAGAGGGTGGCCTTGTCGGCACCGGCAATGCCGCCGGACACGGGCGCATCGATGTACGTGACGCCGGCCGCGGCAAGGATCGCGGCAGCTTCCTCCGCAGCGGCAATGCCGATGGTCGACGTATCGATCACCGTCTTGACTTTGCGGCCGGCTGCCCTCGCAATCTCCTTGGCGACGGCGACGCTGACCTTGCCGTCCGGCAGCGAAAGGATGATCGTCTCGGCGGCGGCCGCGACCTCGGCGTTGGACTTGGCAATCTTGCTGCCTTCCGGCGCACGCGCCGTGCTTCCGGCATCGGCGACGACCAGCGAATGACCTGCCTTGGCCACATGCTTGGCCATGCGGTGTCCGATACTGCCGACGCCGATCCAACCGATTGTCTCGCCCATAGCGCTTACTCCTCCTTGGGAAATTATCCATGGCGGCATAGCGAACTGCGGGCCTGTCGGCAACGGCTGGCGCGGGATATGGTAGGGAGGCAGAAGCAAAACGCGGACCTTAGCAGGCGATTTCAGCCCAAATCCGCACACGGATGCAGAGGAGCAAGCGCCATGGCCTACACACTCGCAATTGCCGGTCTGGGCGCCATCGGCCTCAAGGTCGCCCGCGCGGTCGATGCAGGTGCCGTGCCGGGCATCACGCTCGCCGCCGTCAGCGCGAAGGACGTGGCGCGGGGCCGGGCGCGCGTCGCCGAGCTCAAGTCACCGCCAGCCGTCGTGCCGCTCGCGGAGCTCGCCGAGCGCGCGGACATCATCGTCGAGTGCGTGCCAGCAGCGGCCTTCCGCGAGGTCGCGGAAGCGGCGATCGCGCGCGGGCGCTGGTTCCTGCCGCTCTCGGTCGGCGCGCTGATCGGCAACATGGATCTCGTCCAGCGGGCGAAGGCGACGGGGGCGCGCATTGTCGTGCCGACGGGCGCGCTCATCGGTCTCGACACGGTGCGTGCCATGGCCGTCGGCAAGATCCACGAGGTGCGCCTGGAGACGCGCAAGCCGCCTGCCGGCCTCGCGGGCGCGCCGCACCTCGTCGAGAACAACATCGACGTCGAGAACCTGACGGCGCCGCTCTGCGTCTTCCGCGGCAACGCCCGTGCGGCGGCGAAGGCTTTTCCGGCGAACGTGAATGTCGCGGCGGCGCTCGGGCTCGCCGGCGTCGGGCCGGATCAGACGCAGGTGGAGGTGTGGGCCGATCCTGGCGTGGACCGCAATCATCAGTCCGTGACGATCCGTTCGGATGCCGGCGAAGCCAAGATGACGATCGCAAATATTCCCTCGGTCGAGAACCCGCGCACGGGCCGCATCGTCGCCAACAGCGTGATCGCGACCCTGCAGCGCTTCACGGCGCCGCTGACGGTCGGCACCTGAGCCGCGCTCAATCCATCCGCTTCGGCAGCGCGTCGAGCAACAGTTGACCGACGACCACGAGCTCCGGGCTCGTGCGCCGATAGGTCTGCCCGACATTGAAGAAGTCCGCGCGGTCGGCATCCGATGGGCGTGGCCGCACGGGTGAGACCTGCGGCAAACCCGCGAGCACCTCGGGCACGACAGCATCGATGCGCCGGCGCAGCTCGTCGAAAGCCGCCGTGACGGGCGCGCTCGCAAGGCGCGGGCGGAGCACCGTCGCCAGATGCGCCATGAGCCCCGGCCAGTGCGCGAGCATCCGGTAGAGCCCGGGCACGAACGGTTTGCCGCCCATCTCGGAAGCGAGCAGCATCGTCGCGTCTCGCGCCGCCGGATCCAGCCGCGCAAGATCGACCATGTCAGGCGGTGCCGGCAGTGGCACGGGCGCATTCCATGCCGGCCGTTTGGCGCCGGTTCCTGCCGGCGCCGCGCCTTCGAGAAGCTGCTTCACGAGCCCCGCGAAGACCATGTTGACGGGTGCGACGCGAACAAAGCCCTCGGCCGCATTGCGCACGGCTTCGAGCCCTGCTGCATCCACGCCCCACACGCGCAGTGCTGCAGCGGGCATCGGGTCGAGCGGCGGCACGGCGAGACCACTCACACAGCGCCATGCCGCCTCCTGTCCGCTGCCATCTCGGAAGGCAGGCGCCACCGCATCCCAGGCCCATTCGAGAAAGCCCGGCTTGGCCGCGAGCGTGCGGTGGATCGCCGACACGTAGGGTACGGCCCAGAGCGTTCTCAGTTCGGCGAAGATCGCGGCGATCTCGCCTGTGGCTTCCGCTTCGCCGACCTCTGCGGCCATGGGCGCCTCCCGATCAGGCCGTGATGTGGCGGAACATGTTGCGGCGCGCCTCCTCGTCGTTCTCGGTCTTGAAGGTGAAGCGGTCCTTGAGCTTGATGGCACGCCCGGCCGCCGGACGCGCCTCGACCTCGTCGACGAGCCGCTTCAGGTGCGGGAATTTTTCCCAGGCTTCCTTCGAGAGCACTGTCGGCAGCAGCCGCGCCCAACCCCACACATCCATGTCGACGATCGTGTACGTTTCACCGACCATGTAGCGGCGCGAGGCAAGATGATCGTT
>CAUJKI010000218.1 GCA_963205015.1 Pseudomonadota bacterium | reverse complement strand
CGGGGAGCAGCGCGGTCCGATGATCGTTGGCGGGAAGGGGCTCGCGGCCGGGGGCCGGGGCATCGTGAGCGGCCATCCGAAGGCGCGCCCGGGGGCGGTCGTCAGCCCGCAGCCGGCAGCACGGGAGGCTGTTGCGCCTGCCCCGGCCACGAAGAAATAGGTGGCTCGTGATCTTCGACATCTTCATTCGCCGTCCGCGGCTGGCCATGGTGATCTCGCTCGTGATCACGCTGGCCGGTCTGATTGCAATCAGTGCGATTCCGGTCGCGCAATATCCTGACATTGCACCGCCCACCGTCCGGCTCACCGCCACGTACGGCGGCGCCGACGCCCGTACCGTCGAGGAGAGTGTCGCCCAGCCGCTCGAGTCGGCGATCAACGGCGTCACCGGCATGCGCTACATGCGGTCGACCTCGGGCAGCGACGGCTCCTACACGCTGAACGTCAGCTTCGACCTCTCGCAGAACCCGGACATCGCGACCGTCAACGTGCAGAACCGCTCGCGGCTCGCCGAGGCGAAGCTGCCGCAGGATGTGCGCACGACCGGCCTTAGCATCGCCAAGGTGTCGACCGATCTGCTGCAGGTCTTCATGTTCCATTCCGATGACGCGCGGCACGATCAGCTCTTTCTCAGCAACTACGTGACGCTCAACGTCCTCGACGAGCTGAAGCGCGTGGCCGGCGTCGGCGACGCCAGCATCTTCGGCGCGCGCGACTACGCCATGCGGGTCTGGATCGATCCCCAGAAGCTCGCCAACCTGATGCTGTCGACGAATGACGTGATCAACGCCATCCGCTCGCAGAATGTCCAGGCGGCCGCCGGGCGGGTCGGCGCGGCACCCTTGACCGACGATACGCGCCTGCAGTTGACGATCACCACGAAAGGGCGACTGACCTCGCCCGAGGAGTTCGGAAACCTCATCCTGCGTGCCGAGGTCGACGGCTCGGTCGTCAGGCTTCGTGATGTCGCCCGCGTCGAGCTCGAGGCCGCGAGCTTTGATACGATTGCCCGTTACCGGGGCAAGCCGGTCGCGACGATCGGCATCTATCTGTCGCCGGGGGCGAACGCCGTTGCCGTGGCGGAGAACGTCGCGAAGCGGCTCGAGGAGCTTCGCCCCCGCTTCCCCACGGGTGTCTCCTATTCCTACATCTACAATACGGCCGAGTTCGTCCGGGCCATGATGGGCAAGGTGGTGAGGTCGCTCATCGAGGCCTTCGGCCTCGTCGCCCTTGTCGTATTCGTGTTTCTCGGCCGGCTGCGGCCGACGCTGATCCCGCTCATCGCGGTGCCCGTGGCCGTGATCGGCACGTTCGCGGTGCTGCTCGCGTTCGGCTATTCCGCCAATACGATATCGCTGCTCGCGCTGGTGCTCGCTATCGGCATCGTCGTCGACGACGCGATCATTGTCGTCGAGAATGTCGAGCGCGTCATGGAGGAGGAACCGCACCTGACGCCGGCCGAGGCGACGCGGAAGGCCATGAGCCAGATTGCGGGCCCGGTTATCGCCATCACGCTCGTGCTGCTGTCGGTGTTCGTGCCGGTCGCGTTCCTGCCGGGCTCGAGCGGCGTCCTGTTCCGACAGTTCGCGGTGACGATCTCCGCCGCCATGGTGATCTCGGCGATCAATGCGCTGACGCTCTCGCCAGCGCTGTGCACGCTCCTGCTGCGGCCCGGCCATCCGATCGGCCCGATGCGGCGGGTCACGGCTGCCATCGACAGGATCGGCGGCGGGTACGCATCGGTGGTTGGCCGGCTGGTCCGCGTCTCGATCTTCAGCCTGGTCGCGCTCGCCGGCATCGGGCTTGCTACATACGTCGTGTTCCAGCGGACGCCGTCAGGATTCCTGCCGGAAGAGGACAAGGGCTTCGTCATCACCATCTTCAACCTGACGCCCGGGGCCTCTCTCAATCGCACCAGCGAGGTGGCGGCCAAGGCCGAGTCGATCGTCGCGGCCGATCCCGCCGTCGACGGTGTGACGACCCTGGTCGGCCTCGACTTCCTCGGCGGCGGCGCATCGTCGAGCGCGGGCGTGATGTTCGTGCGGCTCAAGGGCTACGAGCAGCGCACGAGCCGCGACATGCATTCGACTGCTGTCGTCGGTCGGCTTGCGCAGGCGCTGGCACCGCTGCCTGATGGGGCATTCATCCCGGTCAATCCGGCGCCGATCCCCGGCATTGGGCAGGCTGGCGGCTTCGAATACATCCTCGAGGCGCTCGAGGGGCAGGAGCCGACTGCCATTGCGGCGACCATGCGCGGCCTGATCGTCGCAGCCAACCAGCAGCCCGAGCTGACACGTGTTTTCTCCACGTACGACGCGGCGACGCCGCTGGTCCGGCTCGACATCGATCGCGACAAGGTGCAGGTGCTGGGCGTCAATCTGGCCGATGTTTTCTCGGCATTGCAGGCGTCGCTCGGCGGTTACTACGTCAACGACTTCAACCTGTTCGGACGCACCTGGACGGTACGCGTCATGGCGGAGAAGGAATTCCGCAGCTCGATCGAGTCCATCTACTCGATCCAGGTCAAGAACGCCCGCGGCGAGGTCATACCGCTATCGAGCTTTGCCCGCGCGTCGCTCGACGTCGGACCGCGAACGATCATCCGTTACAACAACTACCGCGCTGTCTCCATCAACGGTGCGGCGGGGGCCGGGCGCGGCGAGGGCGAGGCGATTGCCGCGATGGACCGCGTCTCGCGGACGACGCTGCCCCAGGGCTTTGGCCACGAATGGACCGGCCAGGCGCTGGAACAGAAGCTGTCGGCAGGTCAGACGCCGATCGTCATCGGTTTCGCGCTCGTGTTCGCGTTCCTGTTCCTGGTAGGGCTGTACGAGAGCTGGAACGTGCCGATCCCGGTTCTGCTGTCGGTCAGCGTCGCGATCCTGGGCGCCATGCTGGCGCTCTGGCTGACGCGGCAGACGTTCGTTCTCTATGCCCAGATCGGCATCGTGGTGCTCATCGCGCTCGCCGCCAAGAATGCGATCCTGATGGTGGAGTTTTCGCTCGAACGCCGCGCGGAAGGCCAGAGTATCGGTGAGTCCGCTGTTACCGGTGCACGCCAGCGCTTCCGCCCCGTGATGATGACGAGTCTTGCGTTCATTGCGGGTCTCGTGCCGCTCGTGCGCGCGACCGGTGCCGGCGCCGACAGCATGTATGCCGTAGGCCTGCCCGTGCTTGCCGGCATGATCGCGGCCTCGGCGATCGGCATCTTCCTGATCCCCATGCTGTACGTGGTGTTCCAGACGGTGCGCGAGAAGCTCGGCTGGAGGCCAGCACACGCCGCCTGATATCCAGGCCGCGTGCTTGCCTCAAAGATCGCCGCGTACGCCAAAGACGGCCGGCGCGTTGGTCTGGACGGCCGACTGCGTCGTCTCATTGACCATCAGCCGGAAGACATCCGGACGCGCGTAATGGCCGGCCACATCGAAATCGTACTTCCCGCGCGCGACTTCGGCAGGATCGATCTCGGCCGTCAGAATGGCATCCTGGTCGAATACGCGCTCGGTCAGAAGCTGTCCGAGCGGGCTGATTATGCAACTTCCGCCGCGCATGAGGATCGTGTCCGAGGCGGGGTTCCCATCGATCGCATAGTCGGCAGGATAGTCGCTGCGGCGCGTGAACTGGCAGGACGAGAAGACGAAGCAGCGCCCTTCGAGCGCGATGTGGCGCATGGTCGAAAGCCACGTCTCGCGGTCGTCGGCCGTGGGCGCGCAGTAGAGCGAGACGCCCTTGCCGTACATGGCCATGCGGAGCATGGGCATGTAGTTCTCCCAGCAGATGACCGAGCCGAGCTTGCCGTAGGGCGTGTCGAAGACCGGCAGCGTCGAGCCGTCGCCGAAGCCCCACACGAGACGCTCGGCCGCCGTCGGCATGAGCTTGCGATGCTTGCCGATCAGTGATCCGTCGGGCGCGTGATGCAGCACGGTGCAGTAGAGCGTGCCCTGGTCACGCTCGATGATACCCGTAACGAGATAGATGCCGTTGGCGGCGGCAATCTCACCCATGCGCGTCGTATGCGGGCCCGGCACCTCGATGGCGCCGTCGTAGTAAATTCTGAAGGACTCCCGCCCAGCCGTCGTCCGTGAGCCTACGCGTGCCCCGAAGTCCAGCCCCTTGGGATAGCCTCCCACGAAGGCCTCCGGAAACACGACCAGCTTCGCGCCCTGCGCTGCGGCTTTCGCCGCATAGTCCCCGAGCTTGTCGATAGTCCTGGCAGGATCGAAGGCGACCGATGCGGTTTGGACGACCGCGCCAATGAAGGGCTTCATGAGGGCATTCCTGTCGTGACTGCGCCTTGGGCGCACATGCTGCAGCGGGCATTCTATGCACCCCCCGCCCGCTATGTCACGCCCGGCTCAGCGCATCGCTGCTCCGGTATTCGGTGGCGCGGCGACTAGGCAAACTCCTCACGGAGGATGCGCGCGGCAGCGGCCTCGTTGCGGAGCTTGGTGTAGGCCTCGTCGATGCTGACGATGGCACCAGAGCCGGGCGCGAACCCGCAGTCGGGATTGAGGACGATACGCTCAGGGGCGAGAAACTGCGCGGCCTGGCGCACGCGGTCCACGATGGTCTCGACGCTGTCGTTCTGACCGGGCGTGACGCTGACGCAGCCAAGCCCGATCTCGACGTCCTCGCGCAGGGCCTTGAACACGCTCATGTCCCCGGCCGCCGGCGTGGTGAACTCCATGGTCAGGTGCTGCACATCGAGCCGGTTGAGCTGGCGCAGGATTGGACCGTAGCCGCCCTGGTGCTGTGCTTCCCCGCGCACGCGCGCGCCCGCACGGCGGCAGAGGTGGAGCGCGAGCTTGGCGCCGCCCCTCCCTTCGGCGACGGCGTTGACGGTATCGACGGCGAAGTCGGCCGCTTTGTCGGCGTTCTCGTAGCCCGCGCGGACATCGGGATCCACGAACAGGCACAAGTGCGGATCGTCGATCTGTACGATATCGGCGCCCGCCGCGCGTATCAGCTCCAGCTCCCGGCGCAGGATGGGAACGCAATCGCGCACGAAATCATCGCGCTTGGGGTAGGCCTTCGCCGATTTCTCAGGATGCCACATCCGCTCGCCGAGCAGCGCCGGTGCAGGCAGTGTCGCCTTGATCTGCTTTTTCGTGATCTGCTTGAGGAATGTAACCTCGCGGGCAATGAAACCCGGCTCTTTCGGGGCGAGCTTGTCGACGACGATGGTCCAGGGGCGCCCGTCCTCGGGATTGTAGCCAAGCTCGAAACCGTGCGCGAGCTCCGCGATCACCCCGATGTAGGATTTGCGCCGCCACTCACCGTCGGTGATCACATCGACGCCTGCGAGCTCCTGCACGGCAACGATGTAGCGCACTGCTGCGTCCATCGCGTGCTCGTAAGCGGCGGGCTCCAGCGGCGGGCGATCGTTGATCAGGTCCTGCACGAATGCCGATCGCGGCATCGAGCCGACGACAGAGGCCGGAAACAGCATGCGGCTCATGGGATACCCTGCCAGTTGCGTCGCGCCAGCTCGTAGTCCTCTTGGGTATCCACCTCGATGTAATTGCCCGGCGTATCGGCGTGCGCCATGGGGACACCCGCCTCGATCATTTCCTGAAGCAGAAGGATAAGATAGGCCTTCTCGAATACCGCAGCCTCCCGGAACGGCTTGCCAGCGTACAGCGCGCGGCAGCGGCGGTAGTGCTCCAGCAACCGTGCGGCACCGGCGCCGGTGAACTTGGCAATGCCGGTGAATTCGCCATAGGCGGCGGCGGGGTCGATGCCGCGATGCACGCGGGTCACGCGATCGCCGGCAACGGTAACCTTCTCGGCGTCGCTCGGCGGATGATTGTGGCGATCCTGGTAGCGCTCGAGCCAGTTGGTATCGACCGAGAGCACGATATCGGCGGGATCGGTGAGCGTGCGGGCAACGACGTCGGATGTGAAGAGGACGTCCGAGTACGTGCACAGGAAAGGCTGGTCCATGAGATCCTGCGCGCACATGAGCGAAGCCAGGATATTGTTGTTCTCCCAGTCGGCGTTGTGGCGGAAGGTGAACTGCGGGTAATCGGCACGCACCCGATCGATGAGATAGCCGCCGATGAAGCAGATGTCGTGGATGCCGGCCTCGGCGAGGGCGGCGAGGCCCCAGTCGAGCAGACGTTTGCCCTTGACCTCCGCATAGCACTTGGGTGCGTCGGCCGTCGTCGGCATGAGGCGTCGGCCGCGTCCGGCCGCGATGATGATTGCGCGCATGGGGCGCGCTTGTAGCAAAAGTGGCATTCCTATCCAATACATTCGTAGCCGCGGTGCAGCACGCAGCGACGCTGCTCGGTGGCGCCGCAATTGTGCATCGCAGCGACAATGCTCGACGCAAGGAGGGCTTGCTCAGCTTTCTTGGTTCGGCCTAGGGTTTCGGGCTGCACGGGGTTGCGCGATCGGATCGGCAAGGTTCGGCGCAAAGAAAAATGAGGGAGTGACAGGGGAATGAGCGGAGCCGGGGCGGGCCCACTCGCGGAAAGTCATGCGCGGTCCCGCAGGGGGGCCGTCTCGTTGCAGGGCATCACCAAGAGCTTCGGCGCGCAGAGCGTGCTCAAGCAGATCTCTCTCGATATTGCGCCGGGCGAGTTTCTGACCATCCTCGGGCCGTCGGGGTGCGGGAAGTCGACGCTGCTGCGCATTGTGGCGGGGCTGGAGACGCAGGATCGCGGCACGGTCGCCATAGATGGTCAGCCGGTCGATCACCTTCGGCCAGCGGCGCGCATCATCGCGATGGTCTTTCAGTCCTACGCGCTCTATCCGCACCTCTCGGTGCTCGACAATATTGCGATGCCGCTCCGTCTCAGCAGGCTCAACATGCTGCAGCGCCTGCCCGGCGCGCGCTACCTGCATCCCGGCACGCGGCGCCTCGAGGAGGAGATCAAAGGCGCCGCGCGCGAGGTGGCCGCCATCCTGCGCATCGACGAACTGCTCGCGCGCAAGCCGCGGCAGCTCTCGGGCGGGCAGAAGCAGCGCGTCGCGCTTGGCCGCGCCATGGTGCGTGAGCCGCGCGTGTTCCTCATGGATGAGCCTCTGTCCAACCTCGATGCCGAGCTTCGCGTCCACATGCGGGCCGAGATCGCCCAGCTTCACCGGCGTCTCGCCACCACGTTCATCTACGTGACCCACGACCAGGCCGAGGCCATGACGATGTCCGACCGCATCGTCGTGATGATGGAGGGTGTGCCGCTGCAGGTCGCCCCGCCCAAAGTGATCTACGAGGATCCGAGCGATCTGCGGGTCGCGCGGTTCGTGGGCAGTCCGGCCATCAACGTGCTCCCCGGCAGGGTCGAGAGCCGTGATGCCATCGACGTTCTCGGCGCGCGATTGCAGCTTCGGAGCGGGCTGCCCGCCGGCACGCGCGTCGATGTCGCGGCACGTCCGCACGTTCTCTCGGCGGCGAGCCGCCCGGACGGGTCGACCGTCGCGGGCCGCGTCGTGCACGTCGAGAATCTCGGCGCGGATGTCTTTGTCCACGTCGGTATCGAGGGCGTCGCGGCACCCGTGGTCATCAGGCACGATCCAGCGCTTGCCACAGCGCCGGCGCTCGGCGATCCGCTGACCATCGCTCTGCCCGCCGGGCGCTTGCTCGTGTTCGACGATCGGGGAGGGCGCGTTCCCATCTCATCCGGTGCGAGCGTGGAGAAGCATGTCCATGTCTAGCGGCGCTCAGCAGACAGCGCCCGGTCTCACGCGCTCCCCGCGGCGCAGTGGTCATGGGGCCGTGGCGGCGGTGCTGGCCGGACCGGCACTATTGCTGATCCTGCTGTTCCTCATTGGTCCGCTGGTCTGCGTGGCCTTGCTCTCGCTCACCGACTATCAGCTCGGCGCTTCGACGCTGAACTACGTCGGCAGCAAGAACTACGCGGAGATGTTTTCCGACCGCGTGTTCCAGAAGTCGCTGACCAACACCCTACTGTATGTGGCGATCACGGTGCCGGGCTCGGTGCTGCTCGGGCTCGGCGCGGCCTTGCTGATCGAGGCCGACCGTGGCCTCAGGACCTTTTATCGCGCCGTCTACTTCCTGCCGGTGATGGCGACGCTGATCGCCATGTCGATCGTGTGGGAGTTCATGCTCCATCCCCAGTTCGGCATCGTCAATCAGCTCGTGAAGGCGCTCGGCCTTGCCCGCATCGACTGGCTGCAGAACCAGTCGGTCGTTCTTTTTACGCTCTGCGGAATTGGCATCTGGCAAAGCCTCGGCTTCAACATGGTGCTCTTCATGGCGGGCCTCACCTCGATACCGAAGGATCTCTACGAGGCTGCCGCCGTGGACGGTGCCGATTCAGCGATCGACCGCTTCCGGCTGGTCACGTGGCCGATGCTGG
>CAUJKI010000217.1 GCA_963205015.1 Pseudomonadota bacterium | reverse complement strand
CGCTCGAGCGTGATGCGCCGATCCGGGTACACCGCACGGGGCTGCGCGAGGACTCGGGCGGACCGGGACAGTTCCGCGGCGGTCTCGGGATCGTGCGCGAGTACGAGGTCCTCGAAGGCGATGTCACCTTCACATACCGCGGCGAGAGGCATTACTGCTCGGCGGCCGGTGCCCAAGGTGGCGGGCGCGGCGGCATGGCGCGTGGGATCATTCATCGAGCCGACGGCCGCATAGAGGAAATTCAATCCAAGCTCGTCACCCAGTTGCGCGCGGGAGACCGCGTCGTGATTGAGACGGCGGGTGGCGGCGGCTTCGGTGCTCCGACCCTGCGTGATGCGACGCTCGTGCAGGCTGATGTCGACAACGGCAAGGTGAGCGCCGCGCAGTCCCAGAAGGTATACCGGGCAGGCTGATCGCCCACCTATCGATGCGCCAGTACCGAGGACATAGCATGACCGGCGACCAAGGTTCAGAACTCCACCTCCTGCGCCCGTGGGAATGCCGCGGAGTGCGCAGGAAGAACCGAATGGTGCTTGCGCCCATGCAGGTCTATACGGGCAAGAACGGCTTCCCGACGGAGTGGCATTACCACCATCTGGCGAAGTATGCGCTCGGTGGCTTCGGCACCGTCTTCACCGAAGCGCTGATCGTTCGCCCGGAGGGGCGGAACACGCACGGCGACCTCGGCATCTGGTCGGACGATTTCGTTGTGCCTCTGAAGAAAATTGCGGATCTGCTGCGCTCGCTTGGAGTGACACCGGCCACGCAGCTCGTGCACTGCGGCCCGAAGGCCTCGCGGCAGCGGCCGTGGGAAGGTTACGGTGCGCTAGGTGAGACGGAGGCAGCGCGCGGCGAGGCGGCCTGGCAGCCGGTTGCACCATCGCCCGATCCACGCGTCGAGGACTGGCATTCGCCGCGCGAGCTATCAGTCTCTGAGATCCGGGACATCGTGCAATCGTTTGCGGACGGCGCGCGGCGCTGCGCGGCAGCCGGCTTCGACATTCTCGATATCCATGGTGCACACGGCTATTTACTTCATTCGTTCTATTCGCCGCTCGGAAACGACCGCACGGACGCCTACGGTGGCTCGCGCGAGAACCGGATGCGGCTCATTCTGGAAGTGGCAGAAGCAGTGCGCGCCGAGTGGCCAAAGGAGAAACCCCTGTTCGTGCGGCTATCGTGCATCGACGGCGAGGAAGGTGGCTGGAGCCTCGATGACACCGTGGTGCTGTCGAAGGAGCTCGTTACGCGCGGCGTTGATCTGATCGACTGCTCGTCACGCGGTATTGGTCTATCGCCGACGGCCCGCGTTCTCTCGCGCATACCCGGCTTCCAAGTACCCTTCGCCGAGCGTGTGCGCCATGACGTCGGTGTGCCGACGATGGCGGTGGGCCTCATCCTCACCGGCGCGCAGGCCGAGAGCATTCTGCGCGAGGGCAAGGCCGATCTCATCTGCATCGCACGCGAGGCTCTGCGCAATCCTTCGTGGGCGTTGCATGCCGTCCAGGAACTGAAGGGCGACCTCAACTGGGACCTGTGGCCGCCCCAGTACGGCTGGTGGCTCTCGCGGCGGGCCGAGCAATTGGCGCTCGGAGAGCGTGACCTCCGCGAGGGGCGGTCCACGCCTGTATTCAAGGTCTAGTTGCTGTCTCGGCAGCACAAGCGAAGTACGTCAATACTGGAAAGCGTTTTGCCAGCGGGGAGGCAGAGATCCGTAAACACTACGGTGCCAGTAAAAGTCGCGTGGTACGATTACTGCCCTTATGTCGCATTCGGGGCAGACTATGCATCGGAGGGGCCTCGTCAGTCATCAGCAGGCACTCTTCGATCGCCTATCGTGTCAGGTCGATCAGTTCAAACCGAACCGGCCTCCCGGTCTTCTTCTGCCGGATGGCTGCGAGATCCATCGAGTAAGCACTCGATGCCACGTCGTCTCTTTGCTTTCATGTTTGGGGCCCGAGGAGGGGACCCGGCCAGGTCGTTGTGGGTTGCTGTGCACATCCACACTTTGCCCATTTGCCGTGCGCAGTCATCCCCGCCACGCATCGTCAATGCTGCATGCCCCACTTCTTCACCGTTGCCTCTTCGATGTAGCGGAAGACGAAGTTCTCAATGATGAGGCCGATGAGGATGACGGCGCCGAGGCCGGCAAACACTTCGGGGATGTTGAGCTCCTGCTTATTGATGAAGATGAACCAACCTAGGCCGCCTGAGCCACCACTGATACCAAAAACCAGCTCGGCCGCGATCAGCGTGCGCCAGGCAAAGGCCCAGGCGATCTTCAGCCCCGTCAAAATGGCCGGGAACGCCGCCGGAATGAGAATTTGCAGCACGTACCGCAGGCCCTTGAGGCCATAGTTACGGCCGCACATGCGCAGCGTACTCGAAACGCCGAGAAAGCCGGAGTGCATGTTGAGTGCCAGTGGCCAGAGCGCGGCATGGATCAGCACGAACACCAGCGCCGTCTCGCCGAGACCAAACCAGAGCATCGCGAGCGGGAGCAGGGCGATCGCCGGTAGCGGATTGAACATCGACGTCAGCGTGGAAAGCAGGTCGTTGCCGATGCGCGTCGTCACCGCGAGGGAACTCATGATTGCGGCGAGTAGAACCCCGAGGGCATATCCTTTGACGAGGACCGAGACCGAGGTCCACGCCTTGACGAGGAGGTTGCTGTCTGATCCGAAGTTGAAAGGCTTGTTGAGTTCGGTCCAGAAGGCCGCAGCCGTGTCCGTGAACGTCGGGAGCATCAGCGGCTTGTCCAGATACCTGGCATAAGCCTCCCAGGCGACCACGATGACGAGAAGCAGGAACAACCGGCGCACGGATGCTTGCCCGGTGATGCGTTCCCAGGTCGACAAGGGACGTTCGACCTGAACGATCTCGGACGAGTCCGTTACGCTCGATACGAGCTCCGGGCGGACGGGCGGTGTCAATCGAGGGTATGCAACAGTGCTCGCTTCAAGCATGGCGCGGAACCTCCGTCTGCTCGATCTGATCGGCAAAGAGCATCTCGCGAATGCGATGCTGGAGCTGCTGCATCTTGGGGCTGCCGATGCTGGTATGATCAAATTCGTGGGCGTTGAGCTCGGCTTTCACCTGACCCGGATGCGGTGACATTACGAGGATGCGATTGCCGACGATGAGGGCCTCCTCGATCGAGTGCGTGACGAAAAGTACGGTAAAGCGCACGTCGTCCCAGAGCTGAAGCAGTTCCTCCTGCATCTTCCGACGTGTGAGTGCGTCCAGTGCTGCGAACGGCTCATCCATGAGGAGAATTTCCGGTTCCATGGCCATGGCACGCGCAATGCCGACCCGCTGCTTCATGCCGCCGGAAAGGGTGTGCGGATAGGCGTTGGGAAATTTCGAGAGCTTGACCTTGTCAATGTATTTGAGGGCCTGTTGTTCGGCCTCCTTCGCACGCATCCGTCCGCTCGAAATCAGCGGGAACATGATGTTCTGCTTCACCGTCTTCCAGGGCATGAGCTGGTCGAACTCCTGGAACACCATCATGCGATCCGGGCCTGGTCCGTGGATGGCTCGTCCACGCAGGCGCATCTCGCCCGCCACCGGCGCTATGAAACCGCCGACGCCCTTCAGCATCGTGGACTTGCCGCAGCCGGAGGGGCCAAGGAGCACGAACCGGTCGCCTTGATAGACGTCGAACGACACCTTGTAGGTCGCTGTGACCAAGCTCTCCTTGGTCTTGTATTGAAGCGTAACCTCCTTCACCTCGAGCAATGGTTTGTCGCCATTGCCATGTCTCGGCATTTCCACCTTTGTTTCCTCCCTCCCCTGTCAGCGCTGGCCATTTGCGAGGCGCACCGCATCCGGATGATTGCGCAACATGGTCATCGCGATGACCCCGAGAAACGGCCCGATCGCGAGCGGAACGAAAGCATACTGCCAGCCGAGCGCGCCCACGAAGACAGGCATCAAATGAATGGAGACGAGCGTCAACAGGAAGCCGATGCAAGTCTGGATCGTAAGCATCGTGCCGACCAAAGCCGGATCGGAAAGCTCGGCGATGCTCGCCGAGAACTGTGCGGAATCGGAGACGATGCTAGCGCCCCAGATCAGTGCAACCGCCACCAGCCAATAGGCGCTGCCAGCAAAAAGGAACCCTATGCTCGCCGCGCAGAGACCGCTGATTGTCATCGACGCGATGGTGACCGCCGTACGTCCGACGCGATCAGCAGCCAGTCCGCCGAATATGCAGCCAGCAGCGCCAGCGGCGATCGTTGCAAAGGCCGCGAGCGATGCGCTCGCGGCGCCACCCGATCCCGAGATGCGAAAGCTTTCGTGGAGAAACACGCCGACCCACGCCCACATGGCGTAGAGTTCCCACATGTGTCCGAAGTATCCGAGATTGGCGAGTCTCAGCGATCGCACGCGCCATGCTGCAAAGGCGGCGCTCGGATTGAAGGGTGGGCTCCTGGCAATCCTCGGACCGATGGATGCGAGCAGGATCAGGCCCGCGCCGATAAGCGCTGAAATTCCCGCGACGACGACGGTGAGGCGCCAGTCGATACCACCGAATGCACTGAACAAGTGGGGAAATGCCGAGCCGAGCGTCAATGCACCAACCAGCGTTCCGATGAGCAGCCCCATGTCGCGATCAGCCCAAGTCGAGGCGATCTTCATGCCCACAGGGTAGACACCGGCCATGCACACACCGACGAGAAAGCGCGGCAAGATCATGGCCTCGGGACGAAGCGTGGGAAGGATGATCGTCAGCAAAGCGCCAGCCACGGCGCAACCCGCAAAGAGCTTCCTCGGGTCCAGGCGATCGGCAAGACCGAAGATCGCGCTGATCAAAGTGCCGACGACGAAGCCAGCTTGCACGCTGCTCGTCAGAAGCGCTTCCTGGGTGCCGCTGACAGCGAACTCGGCGCGCAACGCAGGAACGATCGCCGAAGCCGCGAACCACAAGGTCATCACCGCGACTTCAGCAGTAGCCAGCAGTACGATTGAGCGCAGCTTGTCGGCTCGAGCCATCGTCTCTACCCGACCAGGAATTGCTGCTTGATCTCTCGCCGCAACACCTTCCCTATGCCGCTCTTCGGGAGCTGGTCGACCACCCAGACTTGGCTCGGCTTCTTGTAACTGGCTAGACTCTGCCGGCACCAGCCGATGAGCTCTTCTTCGGTCGCGTGAGAACCGGGGCGCAGTACGATCGCGGCGACAACGCGCTCGCCCCATTTGGGATCGGGCGCGCCGAACACGCACGCTTCATGCACCGCTGTGTGCTGGTAGAGGACATCCTCGACTTCTCGCGGATAGACATTCGAGCCGCCGGTTATGATGACATCCTTTTTCCGATCGGTCAGGAACAGATAACCGTCCTCGTCGATGTAGCCAACATCGCCGGTGTGCAGCCATCCATTGCGGATCGCCTCCGCCGTGGCTTGCTCGTTCTTCCAGTAGCCCTTCATGACGAGATCACCTCGAATGACGACCTCGCCCTCCTGCCCCGCAGGTATCTGCTTTCCAGCATCGTCCACGACGCGCACTTGAACATGGAAAGATTCGCGTCCTGCCGACGCGAGCCGCTTGGCGCTCTTGGGATCCGACCAGACATGCTCGGCTTTCGGCAAGCAGGTGCAGCCACGCGGTGCTTCGCCGAGTGCGTAGGTCTGAACGAATATCGGCCCGAACGTCTCGACGGCGGCCTTGATCCTCTCGACATACATTGGCGAGGCGCCATAGACGACGGATCGGAGGCTCGAAAGGTCGTACTTCCGGTGGCTGCCATCGGCCAGAAGGCCCTCGATCATTGTCGGCACCATAATGGCGATGGTGACCCGATGACGCTCGACGAGCTGATAGAAGCGCTCGGGCTCGAAGCCCTGGCCCGTCGGAAATACATGCCCGGCCCCGCGCGCCATCTGGCGGAATGTCGCGAGGCCCGAGCCGTGGCTCAGCGCAGTCATGTAAGCGAAGCGATCGTCGGGAAGGACGTGATTGTTCTCGATAAGCTGGGTGGTCACCATCGTCATCAGGTTGCGGAAGGCGAGCATCGCGCCTTTAGGCCGCCCGGTCGTTCCTGAGGTGTAGAACAGCCACGCGAGGTCGTCAGCGTCGATCTCGGCGTCCTCGATGCTGGGATCGCCCGAGGCGAGAAAGTGCTCGTAGTCCTCGGCGCCGCTCTCGCCTGCGTCCATCACGATCACGCGAACGTCAGCCGGGAGCCTTTCCGGAAGGTCGGTCAGTGCAGCGTAGAAGCGGCGGCTGCAAAGAAGCACCGATGCTTCCGAATTCTCGAGAATGTAGCGCTGCTCAGCGGGATGAAGACGTGGGCCAATTGGTACGATCGCCGCCCCCAAGCGGAGTGGCGCATACATGCACTCCATGCCGCGCGGCTCGGTGTCTGTGATGATCGCGACGCGGTCGTTCCTGGTGACCCCAATTGACTTCAGCGCCGATGCGAGTCGCCCGACGCGATCGTTCAGCTCACGATAGGTCCAGCTTCGATCGCCATGGAACACGGCGCTCTTGCCGCCGAAGTGGCGGGCGTTGCGGGTGAGAAAATAAGCGGGATTTAGCACGACTGGATCTCCTACGTGCCTGCCTGAAGCACGGAAATGGCGGTGCAGGCCGTCTCGTCGCCGACACGCCCGCCGGCGCTATGAGCGATGCCGACACGCGCGCCTTCCACTTGCCGCCTGCCAGCGCGGCCTTGAAGTTGCCAGACGAGTTCGACGAGCTGGGCCGCACCGGTCGCCGCGCCCGGGTGACCGCGCGACAGCAGGCCGCCGGACGGATTGATCGGCAGGCGCCCGCCAACCGCCGTGGCGCCATCTCGCAGCAGCGCCGGACCATCTCCGCGCTTGCACAACCCGACGAGTTCGCTGGCGAGGAGCTCGGCTACGGCAGAGGCATCATGCAGCTCGGCGACATCGATGTCCTCAGGTCCGACGCCCGCCGCCTCGAAAGCCTGCCGCGCTGTCCGCGAGATGACATGCTCAGCATCGCCGCGCGTCGGCATACCTGAGCGGATGGCGACGCTGGCGACGCGCACGCGCGCGGCGTCCGCTTTCGACGCGCGATCGGAGCGCACCAGCATTGCTGCGGCGCCATCGGTCAATGGCGAGCACATGAGCTGTCGCAGCGGCTCGGCGACGAGAGGTGACGCCAGCACCTGCTCCTCGGTGATCGGCTTCTGATACTGCGCAAAATCATTTGCCGCAGCGTGCCGGCGGTTCTTCACCGAGACGTGTGCGAGGTCGGTGGGGCGGGCGCCGGATTCCTTCAGATAGTCTCGTGCGATCTTTGCGTAATAGTTGTCCATGAAGATGCTGCCCCACGAGCCCGTTTCGCGACGCTTCTCCAGCATCCAGTGCTCGGCATGAACATCGAGCGCACCGAAGAGCGCCGTCATGCTCTCGTCGCGTGATGTCGAATAGAGCTTATCCATGCCGAGCACGATGATCGTATCGTGCTGGCCGGCAAGAACCGCATTGACCGCGCAATGCAGCGCCGATGCGGCGGATGCGCAGGCGTTTTCAAAGTTGAGCACAGGGACATCATTGATGCCTGTCCCGCGAAGTGCCACCTGACCCGGGACGCACACTTGGCCGTCCATCGAGCCGGCGAACGATCGGCCCACATAGACGGCATCGATATCCTTTGCTGCGAGTCCGGCAGCCTGCATCAGCGCGAGCACGGCCTCTTTCCCAAGTTCGGCGGCCGTGCGTTCGGGAAACCGACCGAATTTGGTCATGGCAGCGGCAGTGATGTAGGCGCTCATGGCTTAGCTCGCTATCGTCCGAGAATGGTCACGCAGGCGGACATGACGCCGGCATTGTAAGTCAGGCCGACCTTGGCATCCTCGACTTGTCGGCCGCGTGCTTCGCCGCGTATTTGGGTGACAACTTCCGCCAT
>CAUJKI010000216.1 GCA_963205015.1 Pseudomonadota bacterium | reverse complement strand
AATGCGCCAGTGTCTGTCAGCGCGCCAATCTCGTCGGAGAAAAAGACCCACGTTGGATCTGGTGCGCCGTTAGCTGGCCGCATGGCTGTGGGTGCACTTCTTCCCAGCTCCGAGGAACGACAGGGGGCCGGCTCGTCGGCCGATATGCCCACCGAGCGTGCCCGCGAGCCCGCGTTCCGAACCGAGAGATCACGGCCGCAGCACGTCATGCAGCGCCGGCCGCAGTATTCGAGGGCACCAACTGCACCCAGGTCGAAACTCAGCAGGACTTTCACGGATCTCAGCCGCAATTCTCCGTAAGGCTGATCCGGCCGCGATGAACAGAGGGTCGCCTTGACTTTCAGGGGCAAGGCGCCTTCTCCTCGTCTCGAAACCGAGACGGGAGATGCGTTCACATGGCCTTGGTCGCTGGACAAAAGCCTAACAGCTACAAGATCGCGGTTATTGCCGGCGACGGCATTGGCAACGAGGTTGTTCCCGAAGGCATCAAGGTGCTGGAGGCGGTAGGCCGGAAGTACGACATTGCATTCCAGTGGGATACCTTCGACTGGTCCTGCGAGGTCTTCAAGAAGACCGGACGCATGATGCCCGAGGACGGCCTGGACCGTATCCGCAAGCACGATGCTATTTACCTTGGTGCCGTCGGCTTCCCCGGCGTGCCCGACCACGTCTCGCTCTGGGGCCTGCTGATCCCCATCCGCCGCGAGTTCCAGCAGTACATCAACCTGCGCCCCGTGCGCCTGTTTGAGGGCCTGAAGTGTCCGCTCGCGGACAGGAAGCCCGGCGACATCGACTACTTCATCGTGCGCGAGAACAACGAGGGCGAGTACTCCTCGGTCGGCGGGCGCATGTACGAGGGCAGCGACTACGAGATGGCCGTCCAGCAGGCCATTTTCACCAAGCGCGGCTGCGACCGCGTCATGCGCTATGCCTTCGATCTCGCCGCGACGCGTCCGCGCAACCATGTCACCAGCGCGACGAAGTCCAACGGCATCTCGATCTCCATGCCCTACTGGGACGAGCGCTTCGCCGCGATCGCGAAGGAGTATCCGAAGGCCAAGACCGACCAGTACCATATCGACATCCTGACCGCGCATCTCGTGCGCAACCCGCACTGGTTCGACGTCATCGTCGGCTCGAACCTCTTCGGGGATATCCTCTCGGACCTCGGCCCGGCGACGACCGGCACCATTGCCATCGCACCTGGCGGCAACATCAATCCTGAGAAGGAATTCCCATCGATGTTCGAGCCCGTGCATGGTTCGGCGCCGGACATCGCGGGACAGGGCATCTCGAACCCGATCGGCCAGATCTGGTCGGGTGCCATGATGCTCGAGCATCTTGGGCACAAGGATGCCGCCGACGCTATCGTCAGGGCCATCGAGAAGCTGCTCAAGGACACGGACGTGCGCACGCGCGACATGGGCGGCAAGGCCATGTGCACCGAGCTCGGCAACGCCATCGTCGAGTTGCTCAAGTAAGGGAGCACGCACGGCTGCATGGGAGTGGCCGCAGAGGCACGCCTCGCAGTGCATTTCGTGGATGATTTACCACTGCGGGTTGCGGCAGTTGCCTTTCGGGGAAACAATGGCGCTCATGTGGCGTTAGGCACATGACCCCGTTTCCAGGAGGTCGGCATGGCAGCGCGCGATTCCCCACGTCGGCTCGGATGGTTCGCCGCGAGCGTCGGCGCTGTAGTCCTCATGCTCGCCACCATCGGTACGACCGCGCCCCTCAGCGCCCAGCAGGCCGTCGGCATCGATCCTGGACGCGACTGCCAGACTATCCGCACCTGCAGCTTCAGTCGCGGCGGCGTCTTCCGCGGCTGCCTTTCGTCATACACTTGCCGGGTCTGCCGCCCGCAGCGCGTCCGCTGCTCCAGCTCCGATCTCGCGACGGGCCGCACGCGCTGCACCGAGCTCGTCTGCTCCTGGGGCGGCTGAAGATCGTCATCCCGCGGTCCTAAAACCGTCCATCTCCCACGCGAGGAAGCCCGCCGGTCTTCGGAGGGCATTTCATGAAGCGGGCGCTGCTCGTCCTGGCTATCCTCGTCGGTGCGATCTACTTCTGGAATGCGTCATGGCTTGCGCGGGCGCCGGCATCGCATGATCTGCGCTTCATCGCGCATCGCGGCGTGCATCAGGTTTTCCATCGAGAAGGCCTGACGGGCGAGACCTGCACCGCCTCGCGCATCCACGTGCCGACGCATGATTTCATCGAGAATACGCTACCGGCCATGCGTGCCGCGTTCGACGCCGGCGCGGAGATCGTCGAGCTCGACGTGCATCCAACGACCGACGGCAAGCTTGCCGTCTTCCACGACTGGATGCTCGACTGCCGCACCGAAGGCAAGGGCCGCACGCGCGACCACGACATGGCCTATCTCAAGACGCTCGACGTCGGCTACGGCTACACAGCCGACGACGGCAAGTCCTATCCGCTCCGGGGCAAGGGCCTCGGCCTCATGCCGACGCTCGATGAGGTCCTCGCGGCTTTTCCGGACAAGAAGTTCATCGTCAATTTCAAATCCAACGAGGCGCGCGAGGGCGACATGGTCGCCGCTCTGCTGAGGGAGAACCCGGCATGGCGCAAGGCCGTCTGGGGCGCCTACGGCGGCGATCCGCCAACGCTCGCGGCGAAAGCCCATCTGCCAGAGCTGCACATTTGGACGCGCACCGGGCTCAAGAGCTGCATGATCCAGTACATCGCGCTCGGCTGGACCGGCTACGTGCCGACCGCCTGCCGCGACACGCAGGTCATGGTGCCGATCAATATCGCACCGTGGCTCTGGGGCTGGCCGAACCGCTTCCAGCAACGCATTGCCGGCGCCGGCAGTGAGATCATCCTGCTCGGCGCCTATGGCGCCGGCGATCCTGGAACGTCGGGCATCGACGATGCGAAGGGGCTGGCTTCGGTGCCGTCCGGCTTCGGCGGTCGCGTCTGGACGAACCGCATTGAGAGCATCGGCCCGTTGGCTCGTGGTGGCGGTCACGCCAAGCCCGCTACCACGAAGTAGTCTTCAAAGGCGGATGGGTTCGGGAGGGCGTTCCTCCCGATAGAGCATGAGACCAGTCTCGCTTGCGCCGCAGGCGAGACCGGGCCGGAGCATTCGCGCCTATGGCACGAACGAGGGCCAGCCCTCGCGCTCCCAGCCGGGTGGACACCCCCGGGAGCCCCCGTCTTTTATTGATTTGGAGTTGCCGCGAACGCTTCATGTCCCTTCTCCCCGTCCTTTACGGGGAGAAGGTTAGGATGAGGGGCGGCGGCAAACGCAAACGCCAGCACCAGTGGCCGCCCCTCACCCTAGCCCTCTCCCCGCACGCGGGGAGAGGGGAATGGAAAACAAAAGGCGCGGAGCCGAGGCTGCCGCGCCTTTCAGATGTCGACAGAGCCCAGCGGCTCAGGGCTTACGCAGCCTGGATGTTCGCAACGGCGGTCTTGCCCGAGCGACGATCCTTCTCGGTGTCGAACTGGACCTTCTGGCCCTCGGAGAGGGTGCGGAGGCCGGCGCGCTCGAGAGCCGAAATGTGCACGAACACGTCGGCGCCACCGTTGGTCGGCGCGATGAACCCGTAGCCCTTCTGCTCGTTGAAGAACTTCACTGTACCTTCTTGCATGGCGATTTTCCTTTTAGCAGAGCCATGACCAATCAAATGCCGAACGCGCACCTTGGCGCACGCGGGCACACTCGTCGAATTTTGGGAGGGTTCTGTGATCGCGCGCTCGATCACGTCGTAGCGTCACGGCCCGGTCGTCCGGCCAAAGTCGATGACCTTACGTAGGCGCATCGCATGGCGATTGCAAGGCACTGCACGCCAAAAACAAAGGCGCGGAGCCAAAGCTGCCGCGCCTTCGAAACTGGTCATCCTGAGCGCGCGACTGCACGCCCACCGGTGGGTCGAGCTACTAACGCGAGTAGAACTCGACCACGAGGTTCGGCTCCATGTGCACCGGATAGGGCACATCGGCCAGTGCCGGCACGCGTGCGAGGCGCGCCGTGTACTTATTGTGGTCGGCCTCGATGTAGTCGGGTACGTCGCGCTCGGCGCTCTTGACGCCTTCGAGGACAAGCGGGAGCTGGCGCGACTTCTCGCGCACCTCGATGGTGTCGCCGATCTTGACGCGGTAGCTCGGGATGGTCACGCGGCGGCCGTTTACCGTCACGTGGCCGTGGCTCACGAACTGGCGGGCGGCGAATACGGTCGGCACGAATTTGGCGCGGTAGACGACGGCATCGAGCCGGCGCTCGAGTAGGCCGATCAGGTGCTCGGAGGTCGAGCCCTTGAGGCGGGTAGCCTCGACGTAGAGGCGATGGAACTGCCGCTCGGTGATCGAGCCGTAATAGCCCTTGAGCTTCTGCTTGGCCTTGAGCTGCTGACCGAAATCGGAGAGCTTGCCGGCGCGGCGCTCGCCGTGCTGGCCCGGGCGCGAGTTGCGCTTGTTGAGCGGGCTCTTGGAGCGGCCCCAGACGTTCTCCTGGAGGCGGCGGTCGATCTTGTGCTTGGCGCGGACGCGCTTAGTCATTGGTTCTGTTCCGTCTTTTGCTATTCACGGGATCCCGGGCTTTCTCCTCTGCGGGCGGACCCGCCGACAGATGCACTTGAAGCGCATCGCGAAAGCCAAAGCGCACGAGGCCCCGAAGGGCCCCGCTACGTGGGCGCTGTGTAACAGCAGGGAGGGGGCGGGGTCAAGGTGGGCAGAGGCACCGACGTGCGGGGGGTGAGCTGGCATGATGCTTGCTGCTGAAGGCCCGCAGTTAAGCCCCTGTCTGCCGATAGTGACATATCTGCAAGCAGAGCAATTGCAAACTGGTTAACAATCCGCCCCAGGTATCTTGACATGGGTGGTCAGAGGCGGTGTGCTCGATACCGTTTTGGGTGTGGCTGAGAGTGAGTAAAATCATGGTACGTACTGCGGCAATGACGACCTTCCTCTGGTGCTGTGCGGCGTCGGAAGCGTTGGCGACGAGAGGCGGGCACGGGCCCGGTTGGGGCGGCGGCAATGGTGCACATGGTGCGCCCGAGATCGATGGACCTGCGGGCATCGCGGCTATCGCCGTGCTCGTGAGCGCGGGCCTTATTGCCTACAATCGCTACAGGAAGAAGTAACCAGAACGCCCATCCGCAAGCGGATGGATGTTCGGCCTGTGCGACAGGTGGCGAAGCCTTCAAGGTTTCGCCATTTTTGTTTCGGGCTTCCAAGAGCGCCAGAGCAGCCCCTGAAATGTCCAGTGATCTTACGAGTGATCGTCAGCCGGCGGCAGCATTGCCCCGGCTCCTGCTTGTCGTTGGCCTCGGAGTCGCCGAAGCAGTGACGACATCGCTGCTATTTGGGATCGAGGCAGCTTTCACCGATCTGAAGGAAGTCCAGTACTACGTTCGTCACGTTGCCCTGGTCGCAATTGCCAGCACGATCGCCTTTGCAGTGATCAGTTGGCCGAAGCGTCAAACGCTCATTGAGCACTGGAGCACTCAGATCGAGAGAGGCTCCTGGCGCCAGCCGCTCGCCGTGAATCTGGTCCTGTTCACCACCCTGGTGGTCGCCACCATCGGCTTCTCACGCCACGTCGCGACCGTCGATCGCGCGCCTTGGGAGCTTTACTCGGCCTATGTACTGCTGCTCGCGGCGACCGGCATTTCCCTTGCCCTGCTGGCCGCTCCGCTCCGCTTCTGGCGCACGATCATCGATCAGCATCGACTGACGATGGCGCAGTCGGTCGGCGCCGGTATTGCGGCCATTCTCCTAGGCCGAATCTTCAAGGCTGCATGGAACGAGCTTTCCGGTCTTACGCTGCGCCTGTCGCATGCATTGCTCACGCTCTACGAAGCAGATGCTCGGATCGACTACGACACGCGTACGCTCGGCGTCGGCGAATTCTCCGTCTACATCGACGAAGCTTGCTCCGGCTACGAGGGGATCGGTCTCGTCCTGGTATTTCTGGGTCTGTACCTCTGGGTATTCAGAGGCTCATTGCGGTTTCCGAATGCGCTTCTCCTTCTTCCGATCGGCGGCGGCACGATCTGGCTCCTCAACTCTGTCCGCATTGCCGCGCTGGTCAGCATCGGTGGGCACGTATCACCGGAGATGGCCATCGACGGCTTTCATTCGCAGGCGGGGTGGATCGCATTTCTCATCGTAACGATCGGGATCATGATCTGCGCGCCGCGCCTGGCATTCTTCGCCACGGATAGGCGCGCGGCTCCCGAGCGCTCGCCGAGTGATCGTCTCGTCGTTGCATTCCTCGCGCCCTTCATGGGCCTGATGATCGCCAGCATCGCGATGGCCGCAGTGGTACCCTTTGACACTTGGCTTTACGGGCTGAAGGTCGCCGCCGTTGGTCTTTGCCTGTGGATCTTCTTCGATGTCTACCGCGGCCTCATGGCTCCTGTCGGCGTCTTTGCAGTGCTTGCTGGCGTGATCGTCGGGATCATCTGGGTCGTGACCGCGCCGGGCGGTGACGATGGTGAAACCATCGGCGCATGGATCGCAGCGCAGCCAGTTTGGCTGGCCGTCCTGTGGCTGGTGATCCGTTCGATCGGAGCGATCGTGATGGTGCCGATTGCCGAGGAGCTTGCCTTCCGCGGCCTGCTTCATCGCTGGATCATCTCCCGGGATTTCGAGCGGGTCGGTTTCGCGGCATTCACATGGCCCGCGTTCCTGATTTCATCGCTCCTGTTCGGACTGCTGCATCAGCGCTGGATCGCGGGCGCGCTGGCCGGAGCGACCTTTGCGCTGGTCATGTATCGCTCTGGTCGGCTTTCCGATCCTATTGCAGCGCACATGGCGGCTAATGCCGTCGTCATCGCCTGGGCTATCGCCGCGCAGAACTGGTCTCTGCTCTGAGCGCCGGACAGGGCGCGTCGTTACTCCAAATTCGGAACATCGGCGCGCGTCCGACGTTACCTATCCAGTTGCCCCGCAGGAGGCTTGCCGGGAGCGCCTGCCCCCTAGCAGGAAAGGAGAGGACTGTTGCATCTCATGAGATTGAGGATCGCCGCCATGGCGATCGGGCTCGGTGCGCTCGGCAGCGTGCCGGCCTCAGCGGCGGTGGCGCCGGCGCCGCCACCGAGATCGAGCGCGACCATCAGCGTGTCCGCGATCGGCACTTTGGCTCCAAGCGGCCACAACCTTGCAACCACCAATGTCGAGCAGGCACGACGCGGTGGTGGGCGTGGCTTCCGCGGAGGTCGATCTGCAGGCGGTCGCGCTTTTCGAGGTGGTCGAGCGTTCCGTGGTGGCCGATCATTCCGCGGCGGTCGTGCATTCCGCGGTGGTCGAGCGTTTCGCGGCGGCAGAGCATTCCGCGGTGGGCGGGCGTTCCGCGGGGGCCGAGCGTTCCGCGGGCGCGCATTCCGTGGGGGGCGCGGTTTCCGTGGCCGTTCGCTCCTCAACAGGCGCGCCTGGCGTGGCGGCCGCTTCTATCGGGGTCGTGCGTGGCGCGGTGCCCGCCACTATCGCGGTTGGCGCGGCGGAAGCCGCACCTACTATCGGGGTGGCAGTTGGCGCCGCTGGTACGGCCCCCGTTGGTATGGGCGCTATTGGCGCCGTGACTGGGGTCCGGCTGTCGTGACCGGCATCGCGGCGCTGATCATCGGCGGCTCGATTGCCGAGTCGCAGGCTCAATATGGCGATCGCTGGAATAGGTGCGACGACCGCTATCGTTCTTTCCGCTGGAGCGATGGCACCTTCCAGCCGTATGGAGGCGGCCCGCGCAGGCTCTGCCCGTACCTGCGGCGCTAGCGGATTAACCACGAAGCTGGCTGCCGTATCTTATGAATACGGCAGCCATTTTCTTGGCTTGGAGAAAGACGACAAAGAATATGCCGTGCGCCGACGGAGATTGGCGCTTTTCTCCGTTTGGAACATGTACGAGCACGAGGCATTGCCTCGGCAGGATCGGTCTGCAGTCGGTGCGCAAGTAGCGTCGATGCAAAGGAAGTACGAAAGGAGAGGTATCTTGGATCTCAAGCAGTTGAAGATTGCCGCAGTGGCGATTGGGCTCGGTGTACTCGGCAGTGCGTCGGCTTCCGCCGCTGCCGCACCGGCAATGTCGGGCGTGTCTCAATCGGGCATGGTCATCAAGACATCGGCACTCGGCTCGGTCGGATCGGCCGCCCAGAACCACGCCGTGAGCAATGTCGAGGACGTGCGGTGGCGCCGTCGTCACTCCTATCGCGGCGGTGGCCGTTGGCTA
>CAUJKI010000215.1 GCA_963205015.1 Pseudomonadota bacterium | reverse complement strand
GTCGGCGTTCTCCGGCGCTTCCGCGCCGATCGTCAGCGTATCGCGCTCCACTGGCTTTCCGTCCATGGAACCTGCTCCATTACGAGAAGAAGTCGTGCGCCTTGATCAGCGCCTCGACGAGCGCGTCGACCTCGGCGCGCGTATTGTACATGGCGAAGGAGGCGCGGCACGTTGCGGTTACGCCGAGGCGCTCCATGAGCGGCTGCGCGCAGTGATGGCCAGCGCGCACCGCGACGCCCGAGCGATCGATGATCGTCGAGATGTCATGCGGGTGCATGCCGTCGATATTGAAGGCGACGATAGCGCCCTTGCCCGGTGCGCGGCCGTAGATCTTCAGCCAATTCAGCTCGGCAAGACGCTGGTGGGCATAGGCGCGCAGATCCGCCTCATGTGCGGCAATATTTTCGCGGCCGATCTGCATCATGTAGCTCAGCGCCGCGCCGAGGCCGATGGCCTGCACGATCGGCGGCGTACCGGCCTCGAACTTGTGCGGCGTAACGCCGTACGTGACGTTGTCGGTCGTCACGGTCTCGATCATCTCGCCGCCGCCGAGGAAGGGCGGCATGGCGTCGAGGTGTTTCTTCTTGGCATAGAGGACGCCGATGCCGGTCGGCCCGTACACCTTGTGTCCGGTGAAGGCATAGAAGTCGCAGTCGAGGCTCTGTACATCGACGGGCATATGCACGGCGGCCTGTGCGCCATCGACAAAGACCGGAACGCCGCGCGTGCGCGCGATTCGCACCACCTCCTTGATGGGCACGACCGTGCCGAGCACGTTCGACATGTGCGTGATGGCGACGAGGCGGGTGCGCGGAGTAATGAGCTTCTCGAAGGCTTCGAGATCGAGGACGCCGTCGTCGCTGATCGGCGCCCACTTCAGCACGCAGCCCTTCCGCTCGCGCAGGAAATGCCACGGCACGATGTTGGAGTGGTGCTCCATGATCGAGAGGACGATCTCGTCGCCTTCCTTGAAGTCGGCGCCGAAGCTGTAGGACAGGAGGTTGATCGCCTCTGTGATACTCTTCGTGAATATCACCTGATCGGCGTTCGGCGCGTTGATGAAGCGCCGCGTGATCTCGCGCGCTTCCTCGAACTTCGCCGTGGCGGTGTTCGAGAGATAGTGGAGGCCGCGATGGACGTTTGCGTACTCCATCTTGTAGGCGTGATCGATCGTGTCGAGCACGGCGCGCGGCTTCTGCGCCGAGGCACCGTTGTCGAGATAGACGAGCGGCTTGCCGTAGACCTCGCGGAACAGGATCGGGAAATCGGCCCGGATGCGCTGGACGTCGAAGGCCGCTGCGCCCGTCGGCGTCTTTGCGGTCGTTTCGGTGGTCGCCATGATCTGATCCTAAGCTCCGGGCTTGGTTGGCCGCCCGGTTCTTCGACGGGGCTACCTCGCGCGCAGCCATCCGATGGCCAGCGCCCCGATCGCCTCGCGCACATCCTCATCCTCGATCTTCTCGACGGCCTCGCCGATGAAGCTCTCCGTCAGCATCGCGCGGGCGACATCCGGCGGAATGCCGCGCGAGCGACAGTAGAAGAGCAGATCGGCATCGATCTCCGTGCAGGTGGCGCCGTGGCCGCAGACCACGTCGTCGGCATAGATCTCGAGCTCGGGCTTCGAGGAGAACTGCGCGTCCGGCGAGAGCATGAGCGCCTGCGACATCTGCTTGCCGTCGGTCTTCTGGGCATCGGGGCGCACGATGATCTTGCCCTGGAAGATGCCGTGGGCGCGCCCGTCGAGCACGCCCTTGAAGAGCTCGCGGCTCTCGCAGGCGGGAACCGCGTGGTCGACGACAAGCGTCGTGTCGATGTGCTCGGCGCCGCGCGCGAGGAAGGCGCCGGAGAGGTCGAGCTTGCTGCCTTCGCCGGCGAAGATGATGTTGATGTCGTTCCTCGCAAGCGCCGGGCTCGCGGTGAGCTGGAAGCCGCGATAGGTCGCATCCTTGCCGAGCCTGGTCGTCCAGGTGGCCAGATGCGTCGATGCTGAAGTGTCGACGAGGCACTTGATGTGGCTGCAGGTGGCGCGGTCGGCGAGCGTGACATCGGTGACGACGTTCGAAAGCGCGCCGCGCGCCGCGCCGTCGAGCGCGACATGCGCTTCGACGAGCGTCAACCTGGCCCCCGCCTCGACGCTGACGACATTGCGGACCGCAATCGCGGTCGGCTCGGCGGCCGCCCGCACGTGGACGAGCAGTACGGGTCTGCCGGGATCCTGATCCTTGCGCACCTTGAGCAGCACGCCGTCGCTCATGAAGGCCGTGTTGAGCGCAACGACCGCACCGCCGTCCGCGGCGAACTTGCCTTCGAGCCAGGCGGGTGCCTTCTTGAGCATGGCGCCGAGCGACATCAGCTCGATGACCGCCGCCTCCGTCGTAACCTTGGAGAGATCGGTGCTGTAGACGCCATCGACGAGGACGATGCGCTCGGCGTCGATGGCTGCGAGCGGACCCAATGCGCTATCGATATCGGCAGCAGTGACAGCAGGTGCGGCGCCGGTCGCGGGGGCGGGTACGTCACGCAGGCGCTCGCGCAGGTCGGTGTATTTCCATTCCTCGACGCGGCGATGCGGGAGGCCCTCTGCGGCGAAGGCATCCATGGCGCGGGCACGCAGTGCGCTGACCCAGCCGCTGCCCGGGAGGCTCGCCGCAGCGGCATCGAACTGTTCGCGGAGCTGGCTCTCGGCCTTGGTTTTCAGAGCAGTGACGTTCATCGTGACCTCACGCGGCTTTGCCGGTGAAATCGGCATAGCCGGACTTCTCCAGCTCAAGCGCCAACTCCTTGCCGCCGGTCTTCTGGATGCGGCCCTTGGCGAGCACATGCACCTTATCGGGCACGATGTAGTTGAGAAGGCGCTGGTAGTGCGTGATCACCAGCATGGCACGGTCCGGGCCACGCAGCTTGGTGGCGCCCTCGGAGACGATGCGGATGGCATCGATGTCGAGGCCGGAGTCGGTCTCGTCGAGTACGCAGAGTGTCGGCTCCAGCACGGCCATCTGGAGGATTTCCATGCGCTTCTTCTCGCCGCCCGAGAAGCCGACATTGAGCGGGCGCTTCAACATCTCGTCGCTCACGCCGAGCTCGGCGGCCTTGGCGCGGACGAGCTTCATGAACTCCGGCGTCGTCAGTTCCTTCTGCGCGCGCTTCTTGCGCACCGCGTTGAGGGCGGCGCGCAGGAAAGTCATCGTCGCGACGCCGGGGATCTCCATGGGGTACTGGAACGCGAGAAACACGCCCTTTGCGGCGCGCTCGTCGGGGCTCATCTCGAG
>CAUJKI010000214.1 GCA_963205015.1 Pseudomonadota bacterium | reverse complement strand
CAGCAGGCGTTCCTTGGGCGTCGCGCCGCCGGGCGCGGAGAAGCCGCCGATGCGGCCGCCGCTTGCCAGCACGCGATGGCAGGGAATGACGATCGGCACGGGATTGCGCCCCATGGCCTGGCCGATGGCACGGGCGGCATCCGGTGCGCCAACCTCCGCAGCGAGGGCGCCATAGGTGGTCGTCTTGCCCCATGCAACCTCACGCAGTGCCGCATAGATGCGCTGATGGAAGGGGCTGCAGCGCTCGAGATCCACGAGGACGCCGTTGAAGTCGACGGTACGGCCGGCAAAGTAGCGCTGAAGCGCGACGATCGCCCATTGCACGAACGGGGGCGCTTCCTCGGGTTGAGCAATGGCAGCCCATGGGCTCAGACGGCGCTCGGTGGCCGACACGTCGCGCTCGGGGAGCTGCAGACGCGTCAGGCCACCGTCACGCCACGCGATACCGCACGTTCCGAACGCCGTAGGGAAGAGGAGGTAGCGTTCGCCGGCTTCTTTCGTATCGCGGCTCATGTTCTCAACTCCTCAGATTCAAGCGTGCCTCGGGCTTGTCCATCGTTCCTGTCCGACGGTATCCGGCCACGATGAGCCTGGCCCGAAAAACATGACCCAGGTTTCAGCGAGCTTGCCGTCGTCGATTCGGTAGAGCTGGAACCCAGCTCGCGACCGCTGCCCGCCACCGCCCGCGTCGTCCCACGTCATGGCAAAGCGAAACCACGCGCGATCGCCCAGAATGTCGTGGTCGTAGACGGTGATACGGGTGTTCGGGCGATCTCGTTTCACCGCCGCAAGCTCCTTGGCGTATTCCGCGGGCGTGACATGGCGGGTGCCGGCTTCCTCATGCCGGACATAGACCGGGGCAACGCAGTCGGCCACCAGCTCATGACAGTCTTCATGCCAAACACGCTCCCACCGGTCGAAAAGCTCTTGAACTGCCGTCCTCGTCATCCCAGTCACTCTGTGGCCCCGCAGTAGGCTTCGACGCGATGGCCATCCGGGTCGATCACGAACGCTGCGTAGTAGTTCGCGCCGTAGTTCTCGCGCACGCCGGGCTTGCCGTTGTCCTTGCCGCCGGCCGCGAGCGCAGCTTTGTGGAAGGCATCGACACTCTTGCGGATCGGCGCATCGAAGCACAGATGCAGGCCCGATTCGGAATTCTGCGCAACCGGCCGGGCAGATTTGAGCACCCAGAACTGGGCGTCCTTCCCGCCATAGCCGGCGCTCGCGTCGTCCTTGCTGAGACAGCTATAGCCAAGCGGCTTCAGCGTCGCGTCATAGAACTTGCGGGCTTTGGCGAGGTCGGCGCTGCCGATGGAAATGTGATTGATCATCTTCTTCCTCCCTCTGAACGTTACTTGCAGCTTGGTCTGTGGATAGGTTCGGCTCACGGCCGCGCGCCAGGGAAAGGGCCAAAAACTGGCGCGCGGCCGGTACGCCTCAGTACATCGGCGGGATGTACCTGGGCGCGAACCTACGGGCGGGGTGGCGGTCTTCGCCACCGCGCGTGGCGTAGGACGTGATCTCGCTGCGTTCGAGGCCGATATCGTGGAGCGAGCGGTCGTCGAGGCCCGAGAGCGCCTGGACCGTTCTCCAGTAGCGCCGCCGCTGCCGATGGGATTCCCACCGCTCGCGGCCCCAGCCGGTCAGCCGGGCCACCAAACCCGGGCGGGACTGCTCCTCCGCCCTGCATAACGCCTGTGTCAGCACGACTTGCATCATGATCGATCTCCTGGGCTATTCTTGTTTTCTGCGATTGCCGCCGGACGTTGGGCCCTGGCGACGGGCAGACAATGCCTGAAGGCCCCTGACAGCCTTGTGTCAGGAGGCCCGGAGGCTCCTGACAGGGTGCTGTCAGGAGGCTTGCGGTAGGGAGGGATCGGGCAAGAAAATCCCTGACCCTGCGCCCCGGAGACGCGCCATGCGCCGAGCCGATCGCCTGTTCGAGATCATCCAGCACATGCGCCGCAAGCCGACGGTCAAGGCGCGCGAGCTCAGCGAATCGCTCGAGGTGTCCGAACGCACGATCTACCGCGATGTGCGCGATCTCATCGCGAGCGGCGTGCCGATCGAGGGTGAGGCCGGCGTCGGCTACGTGCTCAAGGCCGGTTTCGATCTGCCGCCGCTGATGTTCAAGGAGCAGGAGATCGAGGCGCTGGTGCTCGGCGCCCGCATCGTCGAAAGCTGGGCGGACGCGGAGCTTGCCGAGGCGGCGAGCCATGCCATTGCCAAGATCGAGGCCGTCATTCCCGACCAGCTCAAGGTCTACATGGCCAATACGGCGTTGCTCGCGCCCTGCGCGCACTACATGGCGCCCATTTCCTTCGATCTTGCCGAGCTGCGGCGCGCCGTTCGCAGCCGCCTCAAGATCCGTTTCCGCTATACGGACGTGCTGCGCCAGGGAAGCGAGCGCACCGTCCGGCCGCTGTCGCTCGCCTTCTTCGGCCCGGTCTGGGTGATGGCCGCGTGGTGTGAGCTCAGGGAAGACTTCCGCACCTTCCGCCTCGACCGCATGGAGGACTTTTCGGTCACGCTCGAGCAGTTCAAGTCGGAACGCGGCAAGACGCTCCACGACTTCCTCAAGCGCCCCTCGACATGGACGCGGGGAGCCCTCGCGCCGGCCAGCAACGAGGCTGAGTTCGAGGATGGTTGAGGGCGGCCGATCCGCCGCAAAATCACTGGCCGCTATGCGTTAACCGCAGCATCGAATGGCCAAGTATGTGCTGGCTTATAATAAGCCTCATATATATTTTGCCGTTTTATGACGACTGACCCCTATCTCACCCGATCCCTGGGCTTTCTGCTGGCGGACGTTTCCCGGCTGATGCGGCGGCGTTTCGATGCTCGCGCACGGGAACTGGGTCTTACGCGTGCCCAGTGGCGCGTTCTCGCACAGCTCCGCCGCCGCGAAGGCATCAATCAGACGGCCCTCGCCGAGATTCTGGAAATCGAGCCGATCTCGCTCGGTCGCCATATAGACCGCCTGGTCGAGAAGAGCTTTGTCGAGCGGCGCCCCGATCCGCGCGATCGGCGGGCGTGGCGGCTCTACCTCAAGCCGGAGGTGCAGCCCGTGCTCGACCGGCTGAGGACCATTTCGAACGCCAATCGCAAGGAAGTGCTGCAGGGCGTCCCCCTCGAGGAGTCCGAAGCCCTGGTCGACACCCTCCTCAAGGTCAAAGCCAACCTCACCGCCCTCGAAGCTGCCGACCCCTTGGGGCCGAAGCCGGAGGACGAGGCAAGACCCCAGGACGAGGAATGAGGCGCCGATGCAGAAGAGCGCGACAGAGTCGGAGCGGGACGCGGCAGGAAGTGCCGCCGCCGGGAGTTCTACCGGTGCGTCGCGTTTCCGGCTGAGGCTCTCGCGGCGATCGCTGTCGATCCTTGCCATCGCGCTCGTCGGGCCGCTGCTCGCGGCGATCGCCGGCGGCTACTATTACTTTGCCAGCGGTCGCTATGTGTCGACCGACAATGCCTATGTGAAGGCGCACAAGATCGCCGTGAGCGCCGACATCGCAGGGCGCGTCAGCGAGGTCTTCGTCGATGCCGACCAACTGGTCGAGCGCGGCACGCTGCTCTTTCGCATCGACCCGCAACCGCTCCGCATCGCGCTCGATCGGGCTGAAGCGCAGCTTGCTGCCGCGATCCAGGAGGCGCGGTCGATGCGCTCGCTCCATGACCAGAAGGTCGCTCGCCTGAAGCTCGCGGAGGGTGACCTCACCTTCCATCAGCAGAACTACGATCGCCAGGAAACGCTGACGAAAAGCGGCGTCGTCTCGCGCTCGGGCATGGATGTGGCCGAGCGGGGGCTGCGCAATGCGCGCGACCAGATCATGATCGCGCATCAGGAGATCGCCGAGGTTCTGGCGCGACTCGGCGGAGATCCGGCGCGGCCGCCCGAGCAGCAGCCGTCCGTGCGCGAAGCCCAGGCCGTACGCGATCGTGCCGCGTGGGACCTCGAACGCACCGACGTGCGGGCACCGGTTGCCGGCGTCATAACGAACTTCGATCTCCAGCCGGGCACCTACGTGACGGCAGGCAGCGTCGTGTTCAGCATGGTCGGCTCGGAAAACATCTGGGTGCAGGCCAACTTCAAGGAAACGGACCTCACCAACGTGAAGGTCGGCCAGCGCGCGATCATCGGGGTCGACATGTATCCCGGCAAGCCGCTTCGCGGCACCGTCTCCAGCATCAGCGCGGCAACGGGAGCGGAGTTCGCGCTGCTGCCACCCCAGAATGCCACGGGGAACTGGGTGAAGGTCGTCCAGCGGCTGCCGGTGCGCCTGCGCATCGACGCGGCGGATGCGCCGGCATTGCGCTCCGGGATGAGCGTCGTCGTGACTATCGATACCGAGCATCGCCGGGCCGTTCCCGCCTGGGCCAAGAGCTTCCTCGGCTGGGCCGACGTCGTGTCGGCGGAAGCAGCGTCGCAGCCTGACAACACGCCCGGGACCAAGCCATGAGCACGACGGCATCGCAGGCCGGCGTGCCGCCGTCCTACAGCGGTGTCCGTCTCCTGCTCATTACCGTCGCACTCATTCTCGGCCCACTCGTGCAGGTATTCGACACGGCAACGGTGTCGATCGCGCTGCGCCACATGCAAGGCGAGCTTTCCGCGACGCAGGACCAGATTGCCTGGGTCATCACCTCCTATCTGATCACGCTCACCGTCTTCACGCCGATCTGGGGCGTGCTCGGCGGCATGTTCGGCCGCAAGCGGCTGATCCTCATCTCCATCGCCGGCTTCACGAGCAGCGCCATGATGTCGGGCATGTCGACATCGCTCTCCGAGATCCTCGTCTGGCGCGCTGTCCAGGGTTTCTTCGGCTCGGCCCTGCTGCCACTCGGCATGTCCTCGCTGCTCTCGATCTACCCGCGTGAAAAGCTTGGCATCGCCATGGCGTGGTGGGGCGTCGGCATGATGTTCGGGCCGGTCTTCGGGCCGACCATCGGCGGCTACGTAACCGAGTACCTGACCTGGCGCTGGGCCTTTTACATCAATCTGCCGATCGGCCTGCTCGCCTTCTTCATGACGGTTTTCCTCGTGCCGCGCACGGGTGTGCGCACATTCAGGAAGTTCAACTACTACGGCTTCGTCACGCTCGGCGTTGCGATCGCGAGCCTTCAATTCATCCTCGATCGCGGTGAACGTTATGACTGGTTCGAGTCACCGATGATCGTGACGATCGCGCTCGTGGGCTTCGCTGCGCTCTGGCTGTTCGTCGTGAACGTCTTCACGACCAGTACGCCCTTCATCGAGCCTGTCCTGTTCAAGGACCGCGACTATCTCGCCGGCACGGTGCTCAGAACGCTCTTCGGCGTGCTCATCTTCGGCAGTCTCGTCATCATGCCGCCGTTCGTCCAGGACATCGGCGGCTATCCGCCGCTGCAGAGCGGCTTTGCCATGGCGCCACGCGGCGCGGGCACCATGATCGCGTCGTTCCTGGTCGGCTACCTGCTCCCCTACATGGACCCGCGCAAGCTGATCGCGGCTGCGATGATCGTCATGGCCGCCACCATGTGGCAGCTCTCGACCTTCACCGAAGATATCGACATGACGGCGTTCGTCATCAACAACTTCATCCAGGGCCTGGCCTTCGGCGCCTTCATGGTGCCGTTGAACGCGGTCGCCTTTGTGACGCTGAAGCCCGAGCTCCGCGATGCCGGCACGTCGTTCTACTCGCTGGTCAACAACATCGGCCGCAGCCTCGGCGTGGCGCTGTTCTCGAGCTACCTCGTGCGCTCGAGCCAGGCCTATCAGTCGACGCTGACGGAGCACGTCCGGCCGGACAACGAGATCTTCCGCCATATCCATCTGCCGGCGCCATGGAGTCTTACGGATCCTGTCGGCCTGGCTGCGCTCGAGCGGACCGTGATGCAGCAGGCGAAACTGCTCGCCTATATTGCCGACTACCAGCTCATCACGATGGTCATTCTCATCTGCATGCCGGCGCTGCTCTTCATGAAGAATCCGAACAAGAGCAGGGCGGCCAGCAAGGCCGCTGCTGCCGCCCGTCCAGCGGCGGCGTGAGCCGATCTGAGAAGCATGAAAGCGGTGTGAGGGGCCGCGACCGGCGATGGCGTTGGCCGCTGCCCTCACACTTACCTGCGCCGCCCGCGGGAGCGGCACAGGAACCTGCTACTTCGCCGCCAGGAAATTGCGATGGAACCAGCGGCCGTCGGACGTGCGCGCCTCGACCTTCAGCACGTCCGCGCTTTCCTTCGTCTCATGCTCGGCGAGGCCCCCGAGCGACCGCGTGTTCGGAGCGCCGCGCTCGGCTGCCGCCAGGAACCCTTCGACATCGGCAATTCTCGGGGCCGGCGTGGTTTCCTTGGCCGGGTTGGCGAGCGCCTCGGTGGCGGCGGCGCGCACGAGCTTCGGCCACATTTTCCGGAAGAGGCCGTTCGACGGGTAGAGATCGGCGCTCGCGACCGTACCATTGATCGCGATCACGACGCCGACGATATCGCCGTCCACGAGCGCCTTCGGCTCGAGCGCCGCGACGAAGTCCGCCTGCGCCTTCTGCAGGCGCTCGTTCTCCAGCGTGAGTTGAAGGCTCGTCTTCGACTTTTCCGAAGCCATGGGCGCCGCCAGGCGTGCGGCAAGCAGGTTCTGGGACGTTGCCACGCTGTCCCAGACTTCGCCCTGCCCGCTGAGGCTGCGCGGCCGCCTTTCCTGGACGATGCGCTGCGGATCCCGGGCTGGCGGCTCGATGGCGGGCTGCACTTGATTGTCGAGCGGACGTCGGACATTGCCTTCGCCGCGGGCGTCGATCGAGGGTAGGAGTGGCTCGGCGCGACGTACCTCCGTCTCGGCGACGGGCGCGCGCGCAATGGCGACCTTGGCCTTGCGCGAGAAGAGCTGCGCATTGGATGCGGAGAACTTCCGGGCATCCTCTGTTCCGCGGCTGCTCCAACGGCCCTGCTCGACGCAGTAGGCACCGATGGCGATCTGGCCCGAGCGCGGCGGAATGAGCAGGCTCGTCGTCAGGACACGGTCCTGCTGGCCGCCCTTAACGAGGTCGCCGAGCTGGATGAAGACGGGCTCATCGCCCGTGTTCTCGATCTTGAGCTCGCGTACGTTGCCGGTCTCATGGACGACGACAGTGCCTTTGGCGAGCGCTTCGCCAAGCGTTGCCGGTGTCGCGCCGTCGGCGGAAGGGCCGCGCACGAAGAAGATGGTAAGGTTTTCATGGGTGTGCGGCGCGGCGATCGAGAGGGCAGCATCGGGTGCGGCGCTGGCGGCGCCGGCCATGCCGAGGCTGGCGGCAGCGAACAGGATCGGGGCGGCAAGGCGCAAATGCATCGAGTGTCACTCCCTTGAAATCGCGCGATAAGCACGCGCCATATGCAACTAGCCCCTGTTCCCGGCCGTATTTCGGAGGCATTGCGGATCGCGAGGGGCCATTTGGCGGCGGATCGTGGACTCGAACCTGAACCGCCGCTGAAGGCTCAACCAGGTGTTATCCAGCTTGCTGCGCGTTTCCTTGCCCTTATGTCCGGGCCGGTACTACATTGAGGTCCTTGGACAATCCGCGGGCTGCGCGCCGGAAAGCAGGGTGGGCGCAGCGTGGCAAACGACGAGACCTCTCTCATGTCGCTCGAAACCGAAGCCGTACTCGACCGCCGAAGGCTCCGCCGGCGCGCCTCGTTCTGGCGAGGGCTCGCCATTCTCGCCCTGGTGCTGGGGATCGGCGCGCTTATCGGGCTCGGCGCCAGCCGGACGCCTGGGATCGGCACCAAGCAGATCGCCCGTGTGTCCCTCGAGGGCGTGATCACGGAGGATCGCAAGCAGCTCGAGCTGCTGAAGCGGGTCGCCGACGCGCGCAATGTCGAGGGTCTCATCCTGTTCATCAATAGTCCCGGCGGGACCACGACCGGCGGCGAGGCGGTGTACGAGGCCATCCGCAAGGTCGCCGAGAAGAAGCCTGTCGTCGCTCAGTTCGGCACGGTTGCCACCTCCGCGGCCTACATCGCCGGCCTCGCGACCGACCAGATCGTCGCGCGCGGCAACTCGATTACCGGCTCGGTCGGCGTGATCTTCCAATGGGCCGAGGTGACGGAGCTCATGGCCAAGCTCGGCGTCAAGATGCACGAGATCAAGAGCGGCCCCCTCAAGGCCACGCCCTCGCCCTTCCAGCCCGCCAACGAGGAGGGCAAGGCCGTGGCTCAGGAGATGATCGAGGAATCCCAGCGATGGTTCGTCGGTCTCGTCTCGGAGCGGCGCGGCATCGATACCGCAGCCGTGCCCGGCCTCACGCAAGGCCGCATCTATTCGGGCCGCGAGGCGCTGGGCTACAAGCTCGTCGACCGCATCGGCGGCGAGGACGAGGCGCGCCGCTGGCTCGAAGACACGCGCGGGGTGACCAAGGATCTCAAGATCGTCGACTGGAAGCCGTCGCGCGATCCGGCATGGGGACTGCTCGGCGATGCCGCCATGGCGCTTGCCCAATGGGTCGGAGGACCGCTCGGCGAGGCGGCGACGCGGCTGATGAATGCGCGCGCTCTTGCGACGTTGCAGCTTGACGGTCTTGTTGCAGTTTGGCAGCCTTTGGAAAATCGATGAATTTCAAGAGAGTTCACTGGGGAGCGAGGCAACTGTGATCAAGTCCGAACTTATACAGAAGATCGCGGCGTCGAATCCGCATTTGTTCCATCGTGACATTGAACGCATCGTCAATGTGATCTTCGATGAGATCGTCGAGGCCCTCGCCCGTGGTGACCGGGTCGAGCTCAGGGGGTTCGGCGCCTTCACGGTCAAGCATCGCCCTCCGCGGACGGGGCGCAACCCGCGCACGGGCGCGACCGTGTCGGTCGGGCAGAAGTTCGTTCCGTTCTTCAAGACGGGCAAGGAGCTGCGCGAGCGCCTGAACGGCGACGCCGGCTAGAACATAGCTGTTGTGAGATGTGCCACGCTCAGGCGGAGTGCGGCGGCGCAGGTGGTAAGCGGGTGGAGATGTCTCCCTCGCCGGGTCGGAGGCTGAAGTCGTGCTGAGGCGCATTGTCTGGCTGCTGGTAGCGTTTCCCGCCGCGGCAATCCTGGTCACGCTCGCCGTTGCCAACCGGCACGCCGTGCGGCTGGTGCTCGATCCCTTCCGCCCCGAAGCCCCGGTCCTTTGGATCGACCTGCCCTTCTATGCCTATCTGCTGATTGCGCTCGTGCTTGGCGTTGCGCTCGGCGGCACGGCAACCTGGATGACGCAGTCTCGATGGCGCCGCACGGCGCGCCGCCGCGCGCAGGAGGCGCTGCGCTGGCAAGCCGAGGCTGATCGCCTCGCTCGCGAGCGCGACCAGACTCTCGCCACTCAGCGGCGCGAGCAGGGCACGGCCAAGGCGCTCGCGGTGGCTGGGCGCTGACCTCCCAACAAACTCGACAGCATCCCCTCTCCCCGTGCTTACGGGGAGAGGGTTAGGGTGAGGGGCGGCGGCACTTGCCGACGTCTGCGTCTGCCGCCGCCCCTCATCCCGACCTTCTCCCCGTGAAGACGGGGAGAAGGGGAAGATTTCGTAGCCCGCGGCAAACAAAGCATGCACACCTCGCTCATCATCGCGCTCGACTGGTTCGGTATCGCCGTCTTTGCGGCGACGGGCGCGCTTGTCGCCTCGCGCAAGGAGATGGATGTTTTCGGCTTCGCGCTGCTCGCGATCGTGACGGGCGTCGGCGGCGGCACAGTGCGTGACCTGCTACTCGGGCGGCTGCCGGTCTTCTGGGTGCAGGAGCCGGCCTATATCCTCGTGTGCGTGATCGTGGCGGTCGTCCTGTTCTTCACCGCGCATCTGCCGGAGTCGCGCTATCGCCTGCTGCTCTGGTTCGACGCGATCGGCCTCTCCCTCTTCGCCGTGGTCGGGGCGGACCGTGCGCTCGACGTGGTTCCGAGCCCGGTCATCGCCGTCGTCATGGGCGTCGTCACGGCCACCTTCGGTGGCATCATCCGCGACATCCTCGGCGGCGAGGTGCCGGTGCTGCTCAGGAAGGAAATCTACGTCACGGCGGCGCTCGCCGGGGCCGCCGTCTTCGTCGGAGGAAAGGCACTCGGCGTCGCCGAGCCCAATGCGCTGCTGGCCGGATTTCTGGCCTGCCTGCTCGTGCGCGGTCTCGCCCTCTGGCTCGGCTGGTCGCTGCCGCCCTACCGGGCCCGTCCTGGGCGCCCGCAGGATGGCAGCAGGCGTTGATCCGGACCCCAAAAACCTGCATAGGATGCCGGGTCCGCGGCCTCCGGCCGCACCATTTGTCGCTCAGCAGGCCGCCGAATGCCGGTGAAGGTTAAAATCTGCGGGATCAGGACGCCGGAAGCGCTCCAGGCGGCGCTCGCCGCGCGCGCGGATTTCATCGGCTTCGTGTTCTATCCACCAAGCCCGCGGAGCCTCGCACCGGAGGTAGCTGCGGAGCTCGCCGAGCTGGCGCGCGGGCGGGCCACCCTCGTGGCGCTGATCGTCGATGCCGATGACGCGCTCATCGAGCGGATCGTGCAGAGTGTCGATCCTGACATGCTCCAGCTCCACGGCTCCGAGACACCCGGCCGCGCGGCCGAGATCAGACGGCGCTTCGGTAAACCCATCGTCAAGGCCATCAAGGTCGAGACGGCTGGCGATGCCGCGCAGGCGCTCGCCTTTGCGGATGTGGCGAGCCTCATCCTGTTCGACGCCAAGGCGCCGAAGGACCTCGCGGGCGCCCTGCCGGGTGGCAACGGCCTCGCCTTCGACTGGCACCTCATCGATGGCGTGAAGGACCGCGTGCCGTTCATGCTTTCAGGCGGGCTCACGCCGGAGACCGTCGGCGCCGCGATCGCCGCGACCGGCGCGACGACGGTAGACGTTTCCTCCGGCGTCGAGACCGCGCCCGGCATCAAGAGCCCCGACCTCATCCGCCGCTTCATCGTCGCCGCCCGCGCGGTGCACGTCCCTGCCTGAGGCGTGTATCGGCGCGCCCGAACCGGAACCGCACACACCATGCCAGCCCCGACCACATCCACGACGCAGGCGCCGAACAGCTTCCGCGCTGGCCCCGACGATCACGGCTTCTTCGGCCTTTACGGCGGCCGCTTCGTCGCCGAAACGCTGATGCCGCTCATCCACGAGCTCGAGAGCGCCTACGAGGCTGCGAAGAACGACGCGGGCTTCCAGGCCGAGCTGCGGGATCTTCTGGAGCACTACGGCGGCCGGCCGAGCCCGCTCTATTTTGCCGAGCGCCTGACGGAGCATCTGAAGGGTGCCAAGATCTACTTCAAGCGCGACGAGCTCAATCACACCGGCAGCCACAAGATCAACAACTGCCTTGGCCAGATCCAGCTCGCGCGGCGCATGGGCAAGACGCGCATCATCGCGGAGACCGGTGCCGGCCAGCATGGCGTCGCGGTGGCGACGGTCTGCGCACGCTTCGGCCTGCCGTGCGAGATCTACATGGGCGCGACGGATGTCGCCCGTCAGGCTCCGAACGTCGCGCGCATGCACATGCTCGGCGCCAAGGTGAACTCCGTGACGGCGGGGGCTGGCACACTCAAGGACTCCATGAACGAGGCGCTGCGCGACTGGGTGACCAACGTCCGCGACACGTACTACATCATCGGGACGGCGGCAGGCCCGCATCCCTATCCGGCCATGGTGCGCGACTTCCAGTGCGTGATCGGCAACGAGGTGCGCGCGCAGATGCAGGAGCGCGAGGGGCGCCTTCCCGATACGCTCGTAGCGGCCATCGGCGGCGGTTCGAATGCCATTGGGTTGTTCCATCCCTTCCTCGACGACAAGTCGGTCAAGATCTACGGCGTCGAGGCCGCGGGCCACGGGCTGGAAGTCGAGAACGGCCACGCGGCGTCGATGAACGGTGGGCGGCCGGGCGTCCTGCACGGTAATCGGACGTACCTTCTGCAGAACGAGGACGGCCAGATCCTCGAGGGCCATTCGATCTCAGCGGGTCTCGATTATCCCGGCGTTGGCCCCGAGCACTCCTGGCTCAAGGACACCGGCCGCGTCACGTACGTCCCGATCACTGACAAGGAAGCCCTCGCAGCCTTCCAGCTCTGTGCGAAGCTCGAAGGCATCATCCCCGCGCTCGAGCCCTCGCACGCGCTTGCCTACGTGTTGAAGCTCGCGCCGACGTTGCCGAAGGACAATCTGCTCGTGATGAATATGTGCGGGCGCGGCGACAAGGATGTGTTCGCCGTCGCCGGCTATCTCGGCATGAAGATCTGAGCGGTCGGGGAGGAGCGGGGAGAGAATGATCGTGGATATCGAGCAGCGCATCGAGGATCTTCTCAAGCACACGGGCGTGTGGGACGAGACCAAGGAGACGCTGCGCGAGCTTCTCGCCGAGCACAAGGCCGGCACCCTCGATGCTGATGATGCGCGCTTCATCGAAGGCCTGCACAGGAAGATGTTTCCCGGGCGCAACGCCGCTGCGCAGGGCACGCGCGAAGTGCGTGAGGTCAAGGCCGACAATGACGATGCAGCAGTGCCGGTTGCGCCGTCCGGCGCTTCGGCTGGCGAGGTGATCGCCGCGCTGCGCGAGGATCTTGCGGGCATCGTCACGCCGTCGGACATGCCCGAGGCCGAGCAGGTGCTTCGGCGCGAGATCCTCGCCGCCATCAACGCAAAGCTCGACGACTACGACGCCAAACGAGAAAGCTGACCGCCCCATGCGCTCCCAATTGCGCCCTGAGACCCGTATCGATCGCTGTTTTGAAGCGCTGAAGCGCGAGGGACGCCCCGCGTTCGTGACGTTCGTCACGGCCGGTGATCCGGACTACGAGACGTCCAAGGCCATCCTGCTCGGTCTTCCCGAGGCCGGCGCCGACGTCATCGAGATCGGGATGCCGTTTTCCGATCCCATGGCCGACGGCCCGGCAGTGCAGGCGTCGTCGCTGCGCGCGCTCAAAGCCGGACAGACCATGAAGCGCACGCTCCAGCTCGTGCGCGAATTCCGCGCCAAGGATAATCTCACCCCGATCGTCCTCATGGGTTACTACAACCCGATCTACGTCTACCCGAGTGAGGCCTTTCTCGATGAGGCGCGGGACGCAGGCATCGACGGCATGATCATCGTCGACGTGCCCCCCGAAGCGGACGAGGAGCTGTGTCTGCCGGCGATCCAGCGCGGCCTGAGCTTTATCCGCCTTGCTACGCCGACCACGGACGATAAGCGTCTCCCGGCAGTCCTCGCGAATACGTCGGGCTTCGTCTACTATGTTTCCATTACCGGGATTACCGGGGCCGCGGCGCCGGTGGTATCGGATGTGCGCGCCCAGGTGGCACGCATCAAGCGCTCGACGCCGCTACCTGTGGTAGTGGGTTTCGGTGTGCGCACGCCGGAGCAGGCGCGAGTGATCGCGGACTGTGCCGATGGCGTGGTGGTCGGCTCAGCCCTGGTCGAGACGATCCGCACGACACTCGGGACGGACGGTCGCGCTGGCCCGGATACAGTTTCCGCCGTGCACAGGATCGTTCACAATCTGGCGGCGGGATTGCGCGGCGCGGCGGCGCGTGTTTGATGTGCACATCGGCGGGGCCGAATCGGACCGTGGGGGCATGGATCGAGGCCTGGACGGGCGTGTGCCAAAGGTTCGCCACAATTGGGGACCGTTTGATCGCCCTGCTGCTTGACGCGCGGGCATAGTAGGCGGGGCGGCCGGGCTGCGATAGGACTGCTGGCCGAGAACTACTCGAAGGATCGCTCTGAGGAGCCGAAGTCGCGTGAACTGGATCAACAACGTCGTCCGTCCGAAGATACGGAGCTTGCTCACGACCCGTCGTGAGCCGCCGGATGACTTCTGGAAGAAGTGTCCCGGCTGCGGGCAGATGTCCGACCGGCGCACGCTCGAGGAGTCCCAGCTCGTCTTTCCCTGCTGCGGCCATCACGACCGCATGTCTGCGGACCAGCGCCTGAAGCACATCTTCGACGGCGCAAGCTTCACGCGTATCCCCATGCCGGCCGTGCCCGTCGATCCGCTCAGGTTCCGGGATGGGCGGCGCTATACCGACCGCCTCAAGGACAGCAAAGCGGCAACGGGGCTCGATGATGCCGTGCTGCTCGCCGACGGCCGCCTCGGCGGCCAAGCGGTGACGGTTGCCGTGCAGGACTTCCGCTTCATGGGCGGTTCGCTCGGCATGGCGGCGGGCGAAGCGATCATCACCGGGATGCTGCACGCCGTCGCGAAGAGCCATCCCTTCATCCTGTTTGCGGCCTCGGGCGGCGCGCGCATGCAGGAAGGCATCCTCTCGCTCATGCAGATGCCGCGCACGACGATCGCCGTGCAGAAGCTGCGCGATGCACATCTTCCCTACATCGTCGTGCTGACCGATCCGACGACCGGCGGCGTGACGGCCTCCTACGCTATGCTCGGCGACATTCAGATCGCCGAGCCCGGCGCGCTCATCTGCTTCGCCGGCCCGCGCGTGATCCAGCAGACCATCCGCGAGCAACTGCCCGAGGGCTTCCAGCGGGCCGAGTATCTGCTCGCCCATGGCATGATCGACATGGTCGTGCACCGTCACAAGCTCATCGAGACGCTGGCGCGCATCGTCGGCATCCTCATGGCGGGCCGTGCGAAGATCATGGCGACGGCGAAGGCCACCGATCCGCTGAAGCACGTCAATGGCCATGTCAACGGCGCGCCGGTCGATGCCAAGCTGCTCGCCTCGAGCGCCCGCGATGCGGAGACGATCGAGGTTGAGCCTGTGTCGGACGAGGATCGCTTCGTGACGTCCACGAAGAAAGCAACGGGCAAGCCGCCGACGAAGGGCGCGCCCAACACACCCTGATGCGTCTGGCGTAGTACCGCCGCTCGAGGTTTCTGCGGCGGACCTTTGCGCACGTTCAGCGAGGTCGAAGCGCCGTCGCCATGACCAGTCTCGACGACCTGCTCGCCAGGATGAAGCAGCTCCATCCGCTGCTCATCGATCTGTCGCTCGAACGCGTGGAGCGCCTGCTCGCCGAGCTCGGCAATCCGCATGAGAAACTGCCGCCCGTCGTGCACATTGCCGGCACCAACGGCAAGGGCTCGACCACGGCGTTCCTCAAGGCCATGCTGGAGGCAGCAGGAAAGCGCGTCCACGTCTATACCTCGCCCCATCTCGTGCGCTTCAACGAGCGCATCGCGCTTGCCAGTCCCGATGGCGCGCAGCCGATCGATGAGGCTGCGCTCACGGCCCTGCTGAGCCGCGTCGAGGCCGTGAATGCGGGCCAGCCCATCACTTTCTTCGAGATCACCACGGCTGCGGCCTTCCTCGCCTTTGCGGAGACACCCGCGGACTTCCTGCTGCTCGAGGTCGGGCTCGGCGGCCGTCTCGATACGACGAATGTCGTCGCGAAGCCGGCGCTCACCGTCATTACGCCGATCTCCATGGATCATGCCGACAAGCTCGGCGATACTGTCGAGAAGATCGCGGCCGAAAAGGCCGGCATCATGAAGCGTGGTGCCGCTTGCGTCACCGCACGCCAGACGCCTGAGGTCGATGACGTCCTCGAAGCGGCCGCACGGAAACGTGGTGCACGCCTTATCCGATGGGGCGAGCATTTCGATGCCTTCGCGCAGCGCGGGCGGCTCGTCTTCCAGCGCGAGGACCGTTTGCTCGATCTGCCGATGCCGGCGCTCATCGGCCCGCACCAGATCGTCAATGCCGGCACTTCCGTGGCTGCAGCGCTCGAGCTTGGCATCGACGAGCGCGCCATAGCGACGGGCCTCGCGAGCGCACGCTGGCCGGCGCGGATGCAACTGCTCGGGCGCGGCGGGCTGACGCGGAACCTCAGGCCGGACTGCGAGCTCTGGCTCGACGGTGGGCACAATCCGGCGGCCGGCGAGGTGCTGGCGCGCACGCTTGCCGATCTCGAGGAGCGGTCACCGCGTCCGCTCGCACTGATCGTCGGCATGATGGGGCAGAAGGATGCGGCGGGCTTCCTCCAGCCCTTTGTCGGCCTGGCGCGGCAGGTGGTTACGGTTCCGGTTCCCGGTGCGCACATGCCGCCCGTGAAGCCGGAAGTGCTTGCCGGCGTAGCGCGCGGGCTGGGCCTCGATGCCGTGGCGGCCGAGGGCGTGGAGCAGGCCCTGGAGATCGCGGCGCATACGACCGAGGGACCGCTACGCATCCTGATTTGTGGCTCTCTCTACCTCGCCGGTCACGTGCTCGCCCTTCAAGATGGCCGCGAGACTCAGAGCAATTAAGATGACTTTCCCCTCTCCCCGTCCTTACGGGAGAGGGCAAGGTTGCGCGGCCCTTCGGCCTGCGATAAAGAGCGGGGGCTTTTCGCGCCCAGCCTTCCGGCGCGGCGAGAGGCAGCGGGCGCGTAGCTCAGCGGTAGAGCACACCCTTCACACGGGTGGGGTCACAGGTTCAATCCCTGTCGCGCCCACCATGGCCTTCAAGGCACCCCATAGGCACGCCAGCTAAAATCCATTCGGTGCCCAAAATGCATGGGCGCACCGCGCATCGCCATTCCTCGTTGCTCAAAAGCCGATATTGGACGACCTTCGCCTTATCGCGTCTGCCATCCACGCAATAAGGAAACGCCCGTCATGCGCCCCAATCGCCTTCGCGCCCTGCTCAATGCGAACCAGCCGACCATCGGCACGCATCTGCTGTCGTCATGGCCAACGCTCGTCGAGCTGATCGGCGATGCCGGCAACTACGACTATGTCGAGTTCACGGCCGAGTACGCGCCATTCACCATGCACGATCTGGACAATCTCGGCCGTGCGCTGGAGCTCAAAAATCTCGGCGGCATGATCAAGGTCGAACAGACACAGTGGACGCATCAGGCCATGCGGGCGATCGGCTCGGGCTTCCAGAGCATCCTGTTTGCTGATCTGCGCAGCGTTGCGGATGCTGAAGCCTGCATCGCCGCCGTTCGCGCGGAGACGCCCGGCACCGGCGGACGACTGGGCGTCGGCATGCGTCGTGACGTCGGCACCGTGCGCGAAGGCGGCTCACCGGCCTATGTCGAGGCGCTCAACGAGGTGGTGATCGCCATCATGGTGGAGAAGGCGGAATGCGTCGAAGATCTCGACGCCGTTCTCTCCGTCAAGGGGATCGACATGGTGCAGTTCGGAAGCTCAGACTATTCCATGAGCCTCGGCCTCACAGGCCAGCGGACCCACCCCGATGTCGTGAGGGCGGAACGGAAGACCATCGAGACGGCACTGAAGAAGGGTCTGCACCCGCGCGTTGAACTCGCCGACATCAAGCTGGCGGCGCCGTACATCGAGATGGGTGTGAAACACTTCTGCATCGGATGGGACGTCCGCATTCTCTACAACTGGTGGCAGGCCAACGGTGCAGGCATGCGCGGCATGTTAGGAGGGTCGAGCCCGGCCTCCCCGGAGAAGAAGCCTGCGAGCACGTACTAGGACTTTCACCCTGTCCCGAGAGCCGGAGCCTGGATGCTCGGGCTCTTCACCCCGGTGGGCCGGAGGTTCTATGCCTGTTATTCCGCCATGATGCCGACAATCAGTCGAAGTGTTTGCCATGCGGCCCACGGTCGCTTGACGCCGGCCGGGGGAAACTGATCCTGTCGTGCAATTGCGGCAATGCGCTGCCATGTTGGAAGGCTGGCGCTCGCGGCCGGATATCGCTTTGCAGCGGCACGCTCAAGTGACGGGTGGGGTTAATGAATATCGTGATGGTCGGTTCGGGCTATGTCGGGCTGGTGTCGGGCGCCTGTTTCGCCGACTTCGGCCACAATGTCACCTGCGTCGACAAGGACGTGCGCAAGATCGAGGCGCTGCAGGCCGGCCGTATCCCGATCTATGAGCCCGGCCTCGCCGAGCTCGTCGCCAAGAACATGAAGAGCGGCCAGCTCGCCTTCACGACGGAGCTCGACGGTGCCGTCTCGACGGCTGATGCCGTCTTCATCGCGGTGGGCACCCCCACACGGCGCGGTGACGGCCACGCCGATCTCTCCTACGTGCACGACGCCGCGCGAGAGATCGCGCGGGCGGCCAAGGGCTTCACCGTGGTCGTCACGAAGTCGACGGTGCCCGTTGGTACGGGTGACGACGTCGAGCGCATCGTTGCCGAGACCAACAAAGATGCCGACATCGCCGTCGCTTCCAATCCGGAGTTCCTGCGGGAAGGTGCTGCGATCTCGGACTTCAAGCGCCCTGATCGCATCGTTGTTGGTACGGACGACCCCCGCGCGCGCGCGGTCATGAACGAGATCTACCGTCCGCTCTACATCAATGCGTCGCCCATGATGTTCACATCGCGCCGCACGGCCGAGCTGATCAAGTACGCAGGTAACGCCTTCCTCGCCATGAAGATCACCTTCATCAACGAGATTGCGGACCTCTGCGAAAGGGTCGGCGCCGACGTGCAGGAGGTAGCGCGCGGGATCGGCTCGGACAATCGCATCGGCAGCAAGTTTCTCCATGCTGGCCCCGGCTACGGCGGCTCGTGTTTCCCGAAGGATACCGTGGCCCTCGTCAAGACGGCACAGGATCATGACGCGCCGCTGCGTCTGATCGAAGCCACGGTCGCCGTCAACGACAACCGCAAGCGGGCCATGGCGCGGAAGATCATCTCGGCCATGGGCGGCGATGTGCGCGGCCAGACCATCGCGATCCTGGGTCTCACGTTCAAGCCGAACACCGACGACATGCGCGAGGCGCCCTCGCTCTCGATCGTGCAGGCCCTGCTAGACGCAGGCGCCATCGTGCGGGCCTATGACCCCGAGGGTATGGATCAGGCGAAGCTGCTTATGCCGGGCATAACCTACTGCCCCAATGCCTACGAGGCTGCGAAGGATGCCGCAGCCATCGCGCTCGTGACGGAATGGGATCAGTTTCGCGCCCTGGACTTCAAGCGCCTGAAGAAGATTGTCGCCAAGCCGCTGCTGGTTGATCTGCGCAACGTCTACCGGCCGGATGAGGTGCGCCGCCACGGCTTCACCATTGTCGGCATCGGCCGGAAGGCTTAGGCTCCCAGCGGACTTCCAGAACGGCCCATCCAACACTGCCGGCCTGCGATGGCGCCAAGCCGTGCGGGCCGCATGAATGTGCGGCGCGCCTTTGATGTGCGCCGTGCCAACCAGGAGGAAGCACGACATGCTCAAGTTCTACTTCTCCGGCGCACCGAACCCGACGAAGATCGCGCTCTTTCTCGAGGAAGCCGGCCTTCCTTATGAACCGATCCCGGTCGACACGCGCAAGGGTGAGCAGTTCAAGCCCGCGTTCGTAGCCATCAATCCCAACTCGAAGGTGCCCGCGATCGTCGATGGCGACGCTACCGTGTTCGACTCCAACGCCATCCTGCTCTATCTCGCAGAGAAGACGGGCAAGTTCCTTCCCGCCGACACACCGGCGAACCGCGGCGCGCTGCTCTCCTGGTTGATGTTCGTC
>CAUJKI010000213.1 GCA_963205015.1 Pseudomonadota bacterium | reverse complement strand
GGCAAGCTCGCACGGACCGTGCAGAAGCTGCTCGACCAGCGCCACGCCGGGATCATCCGCCGCGTCCAGGCCGCGCGTGACGAAGCCGAGCTCACGCGGTTGTGGGAGGATGAGCTCGACGGCGGGCGCGTGGCCGGTGCCTACTGGGCCTTCCTGAGCGCGGCGCACGTACCGGGCGCACTTTCGACGCGCATCTTCGGTGACGTCCATATGGCGAGCCACGTGCTCGGGCGCGTGACGCATCAGAATGCGAGCCGCGCGAGTGAGCTGCAGGCGCGCCTCGACGATCTCGAGGCTAAGCTGGCGCGTCTGGCCGAGAGGCACCGCCTGGTCGTCCACGAGCGCGACGTCGCGCGCGCCGAGCTGAGCGAAGCTGCACGCCCATCGGCGCCAAATATGGTCGCAGCCCGAAACCGGGAGGGTCGCATCGAGCGGCCGTCGGCGCGGCGCGAGCGGGCGCTGACCGTCGCGCGTGAGCGTGCGCGCGCCGCCGAGCGCATGGTCGCCGATCTCCAGCGACAGCTCGAGCGCGTCCGCTGGCAGCAGCGCATGCGGGCGACGGACGTCCCGCTTGCCTGTCCGGGCGCCGAGGCGTGCGATGAGACCGTAAGGACGTCGATCGCGCGGCGCATTCTCTACGTCGGCGGCCGAAGCGGTGCCATTGAGAACCTGCGCCGGGTGGCGGCGCGCATGGGCGCCGAGCTCATGCACCACGACGGCGGCGAGGAGCACGCCCTGGTGCGCATCGACGGCATGATCGAAGGCTGCGACGCCGTCGTCTGCCCGATCGACTGCGTGAGCCATTCCGCTTGCCTGCGGGCAAAGGTGCTATGCCGAAAATTCGCTAAACCCTTCTTGCCGTTGAGATCTGCCGGTGCAACCTCCTTCGAGCGGGCCGTAATGTCATTGACGGCGCGCAGCGGTTAGGCTTTTTAGTGTCGTTCTAAAGTGCTGAGGCATGCGGAGGACGACATGAAAGGCAAGAAGCCCGTACTCGATATTCTCAACGAGGCATTGAAGCTCGAACTCGGGGCGATCAATCAGTACTGGCTGCACTACCGCCTGCTCGATGACTGGGGTTTCACGAAGCTCGCCAAGAAGGAGCGTGCCGAATCCATCGAGGAGATGGAGCACGCCGACAAGCTGGTGACGCGGATCATTTTCCTCGAGGGGCATCCCAATCTGCAGTACATCGCGCCGCTGATGATCGGGCAGAACATCAAGGAAGTCCTCGAGTGCGATCTCAAGGGTGAGTATATCGCGCGCGACCTCTATATGCAGGGCCGTGAGCTTTGCCGGAAGGAGGAGGACTACGTCTCGATGCAGCTCTTCGAGGAGCTGTTGAAGGATGAGGAAGGGCACATCGATTTTCTCGAGACCCAGCTTGATCTTCTGGCCTCGATCGGCGTCGAGAACTACGGCCAGCTCCAGTCCGGATCGGCCGACCACCACGACTGACGATGCCGCCTCTCCAGGCGCCGCCGCGGCTGCGCTGCGGCGCGGGGGGCTCAGCCGGGCTTTGGCAGCTTCACCCACCGCCACGTCCCTGATCATGCCGTCGATTCTGCGCCACACCGGTCCCTCGGGTTCAGCCCCGAGGGACCGGCATGAAAGATCGGTGAGCTGGAGCGGCACTACTTCTTGATGCGATAGGGCTGGTGGCAGCCTCCGCAGTTCTTGGTGAGGTCGCCGAATGCGGCTTTGAAGGCGTCCGCACCGTTGGCGGCGGCTTTCTGGGCGGTCGCCGCATCGCTCACGAGCTTCGCCCCCTTGTCCTCGAAATCCTTGAAGCTTTCCCAGACCTTCGGGGAAGCCGTTGTCTCGCCGCCCGTTTCGGAACCCTTGGGGAAGAGCTTCACGAAAGCTGCCCAGCTCGTTGCGATCGTGCCCATGGCCTCGCTGGCCTTCGCGGCATCGAAGGGTACTTCACCCTTGGCCATCTGCGAGCCGGTCTTACTGGCGCCGCCCACGGCCTTCATCAGCGCTTTGCGCTGAGCGATGGTGTCCTGCGCCACCACCGTGAAGCCGCTCGCACCGACGGCGATCGTCGCAAGAATTGCGACTCCTCCCAGAAGTATCGTCTTTCTCATACGCGTGCTCCCTGCCATTTTGGTCCGCACCCTCAACGCGGGCAGGACGCCCTTCTATAGCGTGCCGATAGGGGGAGGGCGGCTTAACTGTTTCGTGATCCGCCCGCCGCAGACGTATAACCAGCGGGCGGGAATAGCGGATCGGGACGCTTGGTGCCTGCGGCAACTGCTGTCACAATAGGCGTGGCGGTTGTGCGGCAATGCGCGACGGACGCATCGCGACATGCGCGCTCGCCGCGATCCGCAGGGGGCAGAGCCGTCCGGCTCTGGGCAGTTCAAGCACATGGACAGTTTCGTTTTCGCGGTCATGCTGCTTGCAGCCGCGCTGCACGCAGGCTGGAACGCGCTTCTCAAGCTGCGCGTCGAGCCGCGCATTGCGAGCACGCTGCTCGGCATTGCCGGGGGTATCGTCGTCCTGCCGCTATGCTTCGTCTTTCCATTGCCGGCGCCCGCGGCGTGGCCGTTTCTCGCAACATCCGCGGCGATCCATCTCGTGTACTTCCAGTCGCTCGGCATCGCCTACGAGACAGGCGATCTCGGCCAAGTCTATCCGCTCGCACGCGGCAGCGCGCCCTTGCTGACGGCTATCGGAGCGCTGATCTTCGTCGGCGAGGGGATCGGCGTCTTCGGCTGGATCGGCGTCACCACGCTTGCAGTCGGGGTCGTGATGCTGTCGCTGAAGGGCGCGCGCGATTCGAGCCGGATCGAGGCGCGTGCCGTCGGCTACGCGCTGATTACGGCGGCGACCATCGGCGCCTATACGGTCGTGGACGGCATGGGCGTCCGGCGGGCCGGAAATGTCGGATCATATATCGTATGGGGCTTTCTGCTCAGTGCCACCGTGCTCGCCATCTATGGCGGCTGGCGTTGGCGCGGAGGCCTCGTGACGGCCTTTGTCGGGTCCGCGCGGATGCTGCTGTTTGGTGCGGCGATGTCCATCGGCGCCTACGGCATCGCGCTGTGGGCCATGACCCAGGCACCGATCGCCATCGTCGGCGCCATGCGCGAGTCGAGCGTGCTCTTCGCGGCGCTGATCGGCGTGGTCTTTCTCGGCGAGCCGTTACTGCGGCTGCGCATCATTGCCGGCGCGCTGGTACTGGCAGGCGTCGTGCTGTTGCGGTTGGCTTAGCATTCTCCTTCTCCCCGTCCTTTACGGGGAGAAGGTCGGGATGAGGGGCGGCGACAAATACCACCGTTTGCGCAAGTAGCCGCCCCTCACCCTAACCCTCTCCCCGCAAGGGCGGGGAGAGGGGACTGACAGCCCTTTCCAGCAGCAGCCCGCGGCAGATGAGCAAAAGCCGCCCCGGCTTCCCGAGGCGGCTTCCGATCTTCGTGCTTCTGCCTGAGCGGCGGGCTTACATGCCCATGCCACCCATGCCGCCCATCCCGCCACCATGATCGTGGCCGGCGTGGCTGTCCTTCTTCGGCGCCTCGGCAACGCCTGCCTCGGTCGTGATGAGGAGTGAGGCGATCGAAGCGGCATCCTGCAGCGCGGTGCGCACGACCTTGGCCGGGTCGATGATGCCCTTCTCGATCAGGTCGCCGTACTCGTCGGCCTGAGCGTCGTAGCCGAATGTCTGGCCGCGGGCCTCGAGCACCTTGCCGACGACGATCGAGCCCTCGACGCCGGCGTTCTCGGCGATCTGGCGGATCGGCGACTGGAGCGCGCGTCGCACGATCTGGATGCCGGCGTCCTGGTCCTCGTTGTCACCCTTGACCGTGATGGCTTGCGTCGCCTTGAGCAGCGCCACGCCGCCGCCGGCCACGATGCCTTCCTCGACCGCAGCGCGCGTCGCATTGAGCGCGTCGTCGACGCGGTCCTTGCGCTCCTTCACCTCGACTTCCGTCGCACCGCCGACCTTGATCACTGCAACACCGCCGGCGAGCTTCGCCAGCCGCTCCTGCAGCTTCTCACGGTCGTAGTCCGAGGTCGTCTCCTCGATTTGGATCTTGATCTGATTGACGCGAGCCTCGATATCCTTCTTCTTGCCGGCGCCGTCGACGACCGTCGTGTTCTCCTTGTCGATCGAGACGCGCTTGGCGCGGCCGAGCATGTCGAGCGTCACGGTCTCGAGCTTG
>CAUJKI010000212.1 GCA_963205015.1 Pseudomonadota bacterium | reverse complement strand
AAGTGCGCCGATATGCACCCTGTCGTATTTGACGGGTCGTCTCGGAGTCGCGCTGGCGCCTATGACGGCAGTTGCTTCAGCGGATTGAGGTGCGGCACGCCGAGCGGCGCGAAATGGCGCTCGTTGGCTGTGAGGACCGTGAAGCCACGCGCGGCCGCCGTCGCCGCGATCGCAATGTCCTCGAAGCCGGGTTCGTGCGACCGCGCCAGGTCAAGGATTGCGCCGGCATGGCGAGCTTCCTCGACACCGAACGCCAGGATGCGACCGGCATAGAAATGCTCGACCGCGGCAAGCCAGCGGCGCAGGCGCTCGGCCTTCGTCGTCGCACCGATCCTGACCGCGCGGGCAATGCCAGCTTCGATCTCGGCGACCGTCACGGCCGAGATGTAGAGCTGATCGCCATGCGTGCGCACCCATGCCGCGAAATCATCGGGGCTGATCTGGCGCTTGGCCGGGGCATCGGCCGAGACGATGTTGGTGTCGAGCAGGTACACGGTCAGATGTCGGTGTCGCTCAAAGCGCGCGCCGGCTTGCGGCGTCGCTCGGGGATGTCGCCAGGCTCGCCGGGGAACGCGAGCAGCAGGTCCGCGAAGCTCGGCACTTTGGAGACGCGCTCCCATTCTTCAAACGACACCAGCACGGCTTCCTTGCGGCCGTGCCGGGTGATGACGGTCGGCTCGCCGGCCACAGCCCGATCGACCACGGCCGACAGGGTCGCCTTTGCGTCCTTGAGCTGGATTTCCTTCATGGCGGCGTTCCCAATATGACTACCGATGGTCATATATAGCTCCTTTCTGCTCGGGGCAAGCCTGTTGAACGGTCGGGCGCGGGTGTCACAGCCCCAGCCCCCGCTTACGGCCGAATGACCAGTCCACGCTGCCGTCGGCACGCGCCACGCCGGAAATGTGCTGCCCGATGTGCTTCTCGATCGCCGGCGTCCACGGCACCAGCTTGAAGCCAAGCCCATCATCGATCATGGCGAAGCGGCCCGACGCAAGCGCGAAGCGCCGGCTATAGGTGCCGGCGACAAATTCGCCATCCGCGGATTTCTGGAACGGCGTGCCGGTCTCGGCCGCGAGTCGGTCACCGAGGGCGTCCAACTCACGTTGCCGGAGCGTGCCGAGGAGGTTTCGGTTGAATAGGATGCGTTCGCCATCGCGCCGCGCCATCCCTTCCTGAATCAAGTGCGCGGCGCGAGCCTCCATTGCCTGCTTCACCTCCAGGCCAAAGCCGCCGCCGAGATCGACGGGATCGCGGGCGACAAGCTGACGGTCGAGCCAAGTCGCGCCGCTCGCCGTGGTCTGGGCTTCGATCGACAGATCGGAGCGCGTCGCCAGCGCCACGCGCCGTTTGCCCTTCGCGTCCTCGAAGGAGCGCAGTTCCACTATCGAGCCCGGCGCGCTGTCGCCGGCCGACTCGATGTCCGGCAGCTTGATGTGGTGCGTGCGGCCGTCGACGCCGTCCACCACCGCATAGACCGTGCCATACAATTCGTTGTCGAGGCCGCGTTCGACCAGCCGGCCGATGATTGGAGCGACATGCGCCTCGCCGGCGAGGACATAGTCCGCCGTGCCGCGTGCGATGCCCTGCTCGTCGAGAGCGCGGTGCATCCGCTTGATGATGTCGTTGCGCTGGCCGAGTTCGCGTAGCGTGGATTCCGCCTCCTTGGCCACGACCCACTGGCCGGGGCCGATGGCCTCGGCCAGCCCAAGGTGTTCGAGGTGGCGCAATCGCCCGACCTTCTGCGTCAGGTATGCGTCAGGCTGCCGGTCCGGTGACGTCGCCACGTCGATCACGCCCTGCTCGTTGGCGTCGCGGGCAAGCTGGCGGTCGAGCTGGGTCCAGCGCTCGGCCTCGACCTGACGCTCCAGCGAACGGCTGATGTCGAGATCGGTGCGCGGGCCGAGTTCCTGCGTGATGAGATCCTGCGCACGGTTGCGCATCCCGCTTTTGATGTAGTCGCGGTCGATCACGAGGTCGCAGCCATCGTCGGCGCGCCCCCGCACGATGACATGGATGTGGGGGTTGTCGGTGTTCCAGTGATCGACGGCGACCCACTCCAGTTTCGTGCCGAGGTCTTTTTCCGCCTGCGCCATCAACTCGCGCGTGAACCGCTTCAGGCTCTCCATGTCGGTCGTGTCGTCCGGGGAGACGATGAACCGGAAGTGATGCCGGTCATCCTTGCAACGCTCGGAGAACTCCTTGGCGTCGGCGTCGTCGGTCTCGGGACCGAACATCTTCGCGCGCTCGCCGTCACGGCCGGCGCGATCACGCCGCAGGTAATTGAGGTGCCGGGCTAACGGGCCGCGTTGACCCCAGTTTCGGACCACGAGCGCCTTGACGGTGCAGAAGCGCGTGCGGCTGGTGATAAGGCGATTGGCGCGGATGCTCGCGACGCGGCCGCGCGCGAAATGCGGCCCGCGGCCCGAGGTGATCTTGCCGGAGCGCGAGATGCGGCCCCCGGCCTTCTGCGCGGCGGCGAGCGCCTGCGAAATGAAAGGCCGGGCCTGCTGTGCGCGGGTCGAGCGGATGCGCCCAGGCCGGACGCGAATTTCGCTGTCATCGGCCATGGCGGAACCTCGCACGGTGCAAAAGGAACAGGGAAATCAGAAAGATAGGCGTGCAGCGCACGGTGCGCGAAAGCGCGGCACAGTGCGGAACGCGCCGAAAACCCAAGCAAAAACAACCGACCGACCGAAGCGCACCGTGCGCCTTTTTATCTCGCCATCGTCCGGTTGTTGTGCCTGCCTCTGCCCCTTGCGCCCTCCATGACACGCCGGAACACGATTGCGTGCGAATGGCGGCCCGCACGCTCATGGGCGCTCTCCTGGGATGGAGCGTGCGACGACAAGGGGCGAATCCGATGTTGCGGCCGGATCGGATGGCCTCGCCGTGACGGAGGATCGGCTGTCGTCCGAACGCGCAGTGCCCGACCGCGAACCGGCGGCACGAACGTCGGCGGAACGCACGACGAAGATCGCCGCCTCGCGCCAGTCGGGCGGCGGATCAGCTCGCCGGACTGATGTTTCGGGTGC
>CAUJKI010000211.1 GCA_963205015.1 Pseudomonadota bacterium | reverse complement strand
CGGGATTGAGCGACGTCATCGGCTCTTGGAAGATCATCGCAAGGCGGTTGCCGCGCAGATCGGCGAGCCGTGACCTCGGCATGGAGAGCAGATCCTCGCCCTGGAAGAGCGCGCGGCCCCGCGTGATGCGCGCCGGCGGGCTCGCGAGCAGGCCCATGACGGCGAGCGCCGTGATGCTCTTGCCGCATCCCGACTCGCCGACGAGACAGAGTGTCTCGCCGCGACCGAGGTGGAAGCTCGCACCATCGACGAGATCGACGCCATGCCCGTCGAAGCGGATGGTCAGATCATCCACCGCGAGCACATCACGCATCGGAGCGGAAACGCCGGCTTCCAAGCACTTTCCTCCCCGCCGCATTCCGTGCCGGGACATGCGGCGTGCGCCGCATCACGCCGGGTATGAGCAGTCAGGTATACCAGCAAGTCAAGCGGCAAACCGAGCCCGCCACCGCGCCGCCCGGGAACCGCGCAGCGCTGGCGCTTTCCCGAGCAAAGCGACTGGTCCGGATGCTCAGGCCACGGCCACCATGAGCGGCTTCAGGCTATCAAGCGTCTCGAAGCGCTCGATGAGGCGCAGGGCCTCGCCGGTACGGTTACGGCCAACGACCGGCTCGGCCAGCGAGTGGAATTTGGCGCGCAGCTTCTCGCCCTGTGCGGCAACGTCGCGCGCCGGAATGCCGACGTTGGTCTCGGTGAGCAATTCGCGTCCATCCTTGAGCACGATGGCGACGGCAGCACCGTGGCGATGCTCCTGCGGCAGCGGCTTCGTGTCGATGCTGACGCGGCGCGAGCCGTCGCGGTAGACGGGCCGGTTCGCCATCTCATCGGAGTAGGTGCCGAGCGCGGCCGTGTCCTCGCCGCCGAGTGCCATGGCGGCAAGATGGCGGATCGAGAACTTGATCTCGAGGCCGGTCTTCGGCTCGGGGATGTCACACACCTTGAGATGGCCGGGGTCGACCTTGAGCGTGATCTTCTCGACGTCGCCGAGACCGATGTTGTGGCGACGCTTCAGGTCGCGAATAGCCTCGATGGTCGAGTGCGTGAGGTAGCAGGCCGCATGATACTTGAAGAGATTCGCCTCGACCTCGAAGGGCGCGGCCGCATCGGGACGGATGGCGCGCGGCGTGAACTCCGGCACCTGCGTATAGGCAAAGCCCTGCGGTCCTTCGATCGCGTCATCGCGTGCCGTGAATCCGCGCGCCGCGAGACGCGCCGCGATGACACCATTCATGGCCGCCTTGCCGACATGCAGCGGCTTGGTCATGGTACCGAAATTGTACTTGAGGCCGGCGGCCTCCGACGCCGCGATGCCGAAGGCGATCGCCGTCTGCTGCGCGTCGAGGCCCATGAGGCGCGCAGCCGCCGCCGTCGCGCCGAACGTGCCGAAGGTGCCCGTGGCATGAAAGCCCTTCTCGTAGTGGCTCTGCCCCGCCATGGCGCCGATCTGGCACTCGACCTCATAGCCGGCGATGAAGGCGAGCAGGACATCACGGCCGCTCTTGCCGAGGGCCTCGCCGAGGGCCAGCGCCGCGGCACCGACCGGCGCCGTAGGATGGCCACCCATGTCGGCATTCACATCGTCATAGTCGAGGGCGTGCGAAAGCGTGCCGTTGATGAGGGCCGCATCGTGCGCCTTGGCGCGCGCATTGAGCGCGACGAGCGTGACGGGGCCGTCCGTGCCGCCGAACTCCTCCAGCAGCAGCGGCGCCAGATCCTCGCGCGAACCCGCGATCGTCACGCCGAACCAGTCGAGAAGTGCGTGCTTGGCCCAGAGCACGGCGCTGTCCGGGACCTGGCTCGCCGCGAGCGCACTTGACCAGCGCGCGAGATCGCGGGTCGGAGCAAGTTCGGATGTGGCTGCTGGCATGGACGGTCCTCCTCGGCTGGCGGTCAAAGCCGCACTTGGTGCGTTGGGGAGAAGTGTACACGAGCAGCGACCGGCCGGAAGCACTGTCCGGACATATCACCCCGGCTCACCGTTACGCGCGCGCTGGCGGCTGACGAGGAAGGCGATCAGGACGGCGACGAGCGCCGCGGCGAGGCCGTACCACGTCAACGCATATTCGAGATGGCGGTTGGGAAGCGTCAAGCGCGTGGTGCCACCCTGCGGCCAGCCGCCGGGATTAGCGGGGGCTGCCTCGGCATCGAGGAACAGGGGGACGGCCTTGTCCGCCTGCGGACCGAGCGCTGCTCGCGTCATGCCGTCGAGATCGCGCCAGTACCAGACGCCGGTCTTGGCATCGCGATCGGGACTGAACATACCCCGCGCCGGGGGCTCGCGCAGGAGGCCGGTGATCTCGACCTCGCCCGCGACCTGGCCTTCGGCACGCGCTGCCGGCACCTTCAGCGCCTCGGTGACGTAACCGCGATTGATGAGGATGAAGCGCCCATCCACAAGCCTGAGCGGCGTGTAGACATGATAGCCGGGGCCCAAGCGCGGATCGGGCTCCCAGAGAAGCTGCTCCGCCTCATGGCGGAAGGTGCCGCGTGCCTTCACCCGCGCGTACTCATGATTTTCTGCGGTCTGCTTCTCGGCATCCTCGAGTGCCACAGGCGGCGCGTGTACGCGCGCGTTGATCTGCGCGATCAGCCCTTCCTTCCAGGCCTTGCGCTGCATCTGCCACGTGCCGAGGCCGAGGAGGATCAGCAGCGCCGGGAGCACCAGAACGAAGGGCCACAGAAGGCCTGCCGAGCGGAGCCGCTGCACGACCTAATCCTTCGCGAGGCGGCCTTCCTCGGCCTTGTGCTTGAACTGCAGCGCGATCAGCAGCGCCTTCAGGAAGCGCAGGAGACCAAGCGCGAGTAGCGGCGTGCCCACGCCCCAGAGCAGCACATGCACCCAGAGCGGCGGCCCGACCTTGAACTCGAGAATGAGCGCGCCCCCGAGCACCAGGAAGCCGAGGATCATAATCGCGAAGATCGCGGGCCCGTCGCCGGTATCGATGAACTTGTAGTCGAGCCCGCACTTCCCGCAGCGTTCGCGCAACGCAATGGCTCCGCTGAAAAGCGGCCCTTCCCCGCAGCGCGGGCAGCGCGCGGTGAGAGCGGCCTTCAGCGCCGGAACGGGCGGAGTGTTGGCGTCCATGTCAGCTTCCATCCGAGCTCGGCGGCATACCCGGCACTTGCACCACCATGTCCCTTCCCCCTTGTGGGGAAGGCTAGGAGAGGGGATTGCGGAACAGCCGCAGCAGGGACTCCTCCGCGCTGACCCCCGTCCACAAGGGGAAGGGAAAAGCGCGCGGCGCCCTCGACCAATTGATTGCACTAACCACCTTGGCTCAGTCGCCGCAAGCTCGACAACGACGCAGCGGCCGCGCCTCAGAGGTTCGCGATGTGGCGAGCGATCTCCGCGAGCGTCGCGCGCGTATCGGGCGTCCAGTCCGCCGCGCGCGAGGAAAAGAGCGTTGCCTCCGAGCGCAGCAGCACGCCGTCGCCGAGCACCTTGAGGCCGTTGGCCTTCAGCGTCGTGCCGGTCGTCGTGATGTCGACGATCAACTCGGCCGTGCCGGCGGCGGGCGTGCCCTCCGTTGCGCCGAGGCTCTCGACGATGCGGTAACTGGTAATGCCGTTCGCCTGGAAATGGCGGCGCGTGATGTTCATGTACTTCGTCGCGACACGCAGGTGGCGGCCGTGGACGCGACGGAAGTCGCGCCCCACAGCCTCCAGATCGCTCATGACGCGCACGTCGATCCAGGCCGCCGGCACCGCGACGACGACGTCGGCATGGCCAAAGCCGAGCTTGCGCATGACCTGGAAGCGCTTCTCCATGTCCGAGACCTGCTCGCGCGCCAGATCCTCGCCGGTGACGCCGAGGTGAGCACGGCCGGCCTTGAGCTGCTCGACGATCTCGGAGGCGGAGACGAAAATGACCTCGACGCCTTCGACGCCCTCGACAATGCCGCGATAGCCGCGCTCGGAGCCGACCTTTTTCAGAACCAGCCCCGCGCGCGCGAGGACCTCGGTCGTCTGCTCCATGAGGCGACCCTTGGACGGCACGGCGAGGATCAGCGGATCGCTCATGTCTGGCCCCCACCAGCCGCGAGCAGCAGCCGGTCCGTGTAGATGGCGGCGCCGACCGCGGGGATTGCCTCGGGCGCGCCGATCACGCGCAGGAGCTCGTCATAGCGCCCGCCGCCAGCAATGGGGCTCGCGGGGCCGAGCTCGTCGGAGCAGATCTCGAAGACGAAGCCGGTGTAGTATTCGAATTGTCGGCCGAACTCGGCATCGAAGGTCGCCTGCGCGATGTTGGCGCCGCCCTTCGTCAACAGCGACAGGCGCCGCTCGAAGGCATCGAGCGCCTCGCCGATGTCGATGTCGTTTCTCTGGAAGAGATCCTTGATGCGGGCGCCGGCCGCGCGGACTGGCGCCGAGATCGCGAGGTAGTTCTCGATCAGATCCGCAATGGCCTTCGGAAGCGGCACCGAGCGGGCATCCTCGGCGATCGAGAGCAGGCGGTCCGCGATCTCCGACACTGTGCGCGTGCCGATGGCTTCGATGCCGTTGCGGTCGAGGTAGTCCTGCACGAGCGCCTCCGCCTTGCCCGGCGCTGCGGGATCGAGTTTGGCGACGAGATCGGTGGGCAGGCCCTCGACGGCAGAGCCCGGCACGGTGCTGAGGCGCTTCAACTCGGCGCGGAAGGCTTCGGGGCGCCAGAACTGTGCAAGAAGGCGCTGGCGCCAGCGGTCGGGGATATCGACGGCGTCGAGCAGCGCGTCGAAGAGACCGAGATCGCCGATACGAAGCTTCGGCGCCTTCAGCCCTGCCCGTTGCACGGCTTCGAGCGTGCGAAGAAGCACCTCGGCATCGGCCTTGGCCTCGTCGATCTGGGCATAGAGCTCGATGCCGGCCTGACGGAACTCGCGCGGATGCGCCGGAGACCCACCACCCGGCTGATAGCGGAACACAGAGCCGTTGTAGCAGTAGCGCGCCGCAACGTCGGCGCCGGGGTGGCGCTGCAGATAGATGCGCGCCGTCGGCACGGTGATGTCAGGGCGCAGACACAGCATCTCGCCGTCCTGATCGCTGAAGACATAAGTGCGCGCGCGCAGGCGCTCGCCGACGGCATCGAGGAAGATATCGGCCGGCTGGATGATGGAGGGTGCGACGCGCTCGTAGGCGGCCTCGTTGAAGACAGCCATGATGACGGCGGCCTGCGCTTCGAGGGCTTCGAAGCTGTCGGATGTCTCAACAGCCATCTTTTCAATCCGCCGGCTGCTGGAAAGAGGCCGTCCCGACCGACCGTTCTGCCCGGTCGGCGGGAGATCGTCGCCGAGGTTTCATGTCAGTCACCCGAATGCCGATCGAGCACGCTTTTCACGGCAGAAACCAATTGGTCTTCAGCAACAGAGAACTGCGCCGGCCGCCCTTCGCGCCATTCCTTGGCGTCCTTGATGGTCTCGGCAGCTTTGGCGCCTTCGATCAGGTCCTTGATCTGGACCTCGCCCTTGGCAATCTCGTCGCCGCCTTGAATGACAACGCATGGCGCGCCGCGGCGATCCGCATATTTCATCTGCGCCTTCATGCCCGACGAGCCGAGGTACATCTCGGCAGCAATGCCGGCCTGACGCAGGCGCTGGGCGAGGCGCTGGTAGCGCGGGAGGTCCTTGCGGTCCATGACGAGGACGACGACCGGGCCGTGTCCCGCATGGCTCTCGCCCTTCTTCAAATACTGAAGCGCGGAGAGAAGCCGCGAGACGCCAATGGAAAAGCCGGTTGCAGGCACGCGCTGGCCTGTGAAGCGCGCGACGAGATCGTCGTAGCGCCCGCCGCCGCCGACGGAGCCGAAGCGGACGGGCTGACCATCGTCGCCGGTCACTTTGAAAGTCAGCTCGGCCTCGAAGACGGGGCCGGTGTAATACTCGAGGCCGCGCACGACGGATGGGTCGATGCGAATGCGGTCCGCAGCATAGCCCGAGCCTTCAGCCAGCGCTGCAATCGCATCGAGTTCATCGAGGCCTTCGCGGCCGATCGTCGTCTCGTCGAGGACGGCGCGCAGCCGCGCCACCGTCTCGCGCCCGCTCGCCGCCGCTTCGACCGAGACATAGCCGACTACCTTGGCGATCTGCGCCTCTGCGAGGCCGGCGCCCGGTGTGAAGTCACCGCTCTCGTCCTTGCGCCCCTTGCCGAGCAGCGCGCGCACGCCCTCGATGCCGAGGCGGTCGAGCTTATCGATCGCGCGCAGCACGGTGAGGCGGACCGCCGCGTGCTCATCTCCGGCGAGGCCGATCGCCTCCATGACGCCGTCGAGCACCTTGCGATTGTTGACCTTGATGACGTAGTCGCCGCGCTTGATGCCGAGGTGCTCCATGGTGTCGGCCGCGAGCATACAGATCTCGGCGTCGGCCGCGACGCTCTCGGAGCCGACGGTATCGGCATCGAACTGCGTGAACTGGCGGAATCGGCCCGGCCCCGGCTTCTCGTTGCGCCAGACGGGACCCGTGGCATAGCGGCGGTAGGGCTTGGGCAGCCGATCGTAGTTCTCGGCAACGTAGCGCGCGAGCGGCGCCGTCAGGTCATAACGCAGCGAGAGCCACTGCTCATCCTCGTCCTGGAAGGAGAAGACGCCGGCATTGGGCCGGTCCTGATCAGGCAGGAATTTGCCGAGCGCGTCGGTGTACTCGATGGCGCTCGTTTCGAGCGGCTCGAAGCCGTAGGACTCGTAAACCTCGCGGATGGTCGCCAGCATGCGCGCGAGCGCGCGCGCGTCCGCCGGGCCCGTATCCTGAAAGCCCTTCGGCAGGCGCGCCTCAGGGCGCTGATCTTTCTTCGTTTTCTGCATGGCGGCGGACCGCGGTGCCTCATGGATGGCAACGATTGGGCCGCCTTATATCCGTTTGCGCACCGGGGCGAAAGCCGAACCGGGCGAGAGGGCGAGTTGCAGAGGCTCTTGGGCAGAGGCGTGGGTCGGGATGAGGGCTACTTCCCCTTCTCCCCGTCCTTTACGGGGAGAAGGTCGGGATGAGGGGCCGCAGCTTGTTCTAACGTCGCGTTTGCCGCCGCCCCTCACCCTGGCCCTCTCCCCGCACGCGGGGAGAGG
>CAUJKI010000210.1 GCA_963205015.1 Pseudomonadota bacterium | reverse complement strand
ACAGCGCTAGCATCTCATCGGGCTTGAGCGCGCGCTTGCCATTCTCAATGTCGGACACCGATTGGCGGTCATTGAGGCCGAGGCCCTGGGTGAGCTGATCTTGCGTCCAGCCCTTTGCCTCGCGCGCCGCTTTAACACGGTAGCCGATCAGCTTTTGCGAGATTCTTTCGAGCATGGCAGTCACCTCCTAAACCCGCACTCTAGTCTTGCGAACAAAAAAACGCAAGAAAATTCTTGCGCATTATGCATCGCAAGATTTTTGCACTTACCCTCCTTTGCCATCCTCTTTGGAAGATCAGGCCCACTATCCCTGACGGTTGCTATTCCCCGGAGCCGTCATGAAGAACCTCGAACTCGCATCTCCTTCGGAGATGTCTGCCAGCGCCCGTGCTGGCGAAATCATCGCCATCCTTGCGGCCGCCCTCGTCCGCACACTTGTCGCAGACGAGCCGAAACAGAGAGCAGTTGGACTTGGCTTCCTGCCCGACCAGCGCGTTCATACAACCCCCTATCAACAGGAGAAGTTGTGATGAACGAGAAACAAGCATCCGTTGCCGCCCGGATCTCCGAGTTGGCCTGCCTGCCGATGTCCGAACTCTGGTCGCTCTGGGATCGGTACTTTCCCCGCCGCCCTGATTATCCGAATCGCACGCACGTCGAGTCGCGCATTGCCTACAAGCTGCAGGAGGAAGCCTTCGGCGGCCTCGTCCCCGAGACAAAGCAGCGGCTGGAGGCCATCGGTGCGAAGCACTCCAAGATCAAGCTGCGCGCCAAGCCACGTGAGTTCAATTTCGCGCCGGGCACGGTGATTCTGCGCGAATGGGGCGAGCGCGAGCACCGGGTGACGGTCAATGCCGAGGGCCGTTTCGAGTACGAAGGCCACACCTTCAAGAGCTTGACGGCGGTGGCTCGGCATATCACCGGCCAGCACTGGAGCGGGCCACTGTTCTTCGGCTTCGGCAAGGGAGGTGCACGATGAGCGAAATCGCCAGCACCAAGGCCCGCAAGCGCTGTGCCGTCTACTGCCGGGTATCCACGGACGAACGTCTCGACCAGGAGTTCAACTCCATCGATGCCCAGAAGGAAGCTGGCCACGCCTACATCGCCAGCCAGCGAACCGAGGGCTGGATTTCGGTCGTGGACGACTACGACGACCCCGGATTCTCCGGCGGCAACACCGAGCGCCCGGCGCTCAAGCGTCTGCTGGCCGACATCGAGCGCGGCCAGATCGACATCGTGGTGGTCTACAAGATTGACCGCCTGACGCGCAGCCTTGCCGACTTCTCCAAGATGGTCGAGGTGTTCGAACGCAACGAGGTGTCCTTCGTATCGGTCACCCAGCAATTCAACACCACCACCCCGATGGGGCGGCTGATGCTGAACGTCCTTCTTTCCTTTGCCCAGTTCGAGCGCGAGGTCACCGGCGAGCGTATCCGCGACAAGATCGCGGCTGCCAAGCGCAAGGGAATGTGGATGGGTGGAGTGCCATCCATCGGCTACGACGTCGTGAACCGCCAGCTGGTCATCAACGAAGCCGAGGCGGCAGTAGTGCGCCGCATCTTTGAGGAAATGCTGACCATCGGCTCGCCAACCCAGATCGCCGCCAACTTGACTGCCGAAGGCATCACCACCAAGGCCTGGACGACACAGGAGGGCCAGACCCGCAGCGGCACCCGCATCGACAAGAAGTATCTGCACAAGCTGCTGCGCAACCGCATCTATCTGGGCGAGCTGTCGCACAAGGGAAACTGGTACCCCGGCGCGCATCCGCCGATCATCGACCGGGAACTGTGGGACAAGGTTCACGCGGTGCTGGCCAAGAGCGGCCATGCCCGGTCGGTGGAAACCAAGATCCGGTCACGTACAGACGCCTTGCTGCGTGGCCTACTCTACGCCCCCTCGGGCGAACGGATGTACCCGACCTACTCGAACAAGAAGGGACACAAGTATCACTATTACGTGTCCAAGTCCGAAAGCCGCTTCGGCGCGCCGGGTAAGAGCTACGAGCGCCTGCCTGCACCGGAGATCGAGGCAGCGGTGGTCGCCCAAATCCGCACGGTGCTGACCAGCCCGGAATCCATTGCCTCGGTGGTTCGCCACATTCAGCGCAACGGCGGACAGGTCGACGAGGCCACCACGGTAATGGCAATGGGACGACTCAACGATGTGTGGGATCAATTATTCCCGGTCGAACGCCACCGCATCGCCAACCTGATGATCGAACGGATTGACCTTGTCCACATCGGTGAGGTGCAGGGCATCAAAGTGAAGTGGCGGGAGTTGGGCTGGGACAAGCTGATCGGCGAATTCGCCCCGAGGGAGATCGGCGCGGAACTGATGGAGGTCGAGGCCTGATGAACAGCGCGCTGGAAACTTTCGTGCCCCTCCAGTTCAAGCGGAAGAAGGGAAAGCTCCTGGTCGACGGGAGGGAGGGGGGCCACGACGTCCGCATCCTCGAGGCTGTGGCCCGGGCAATGCACTGGCACGCCCTGCTCGACACGGGCGCGTTCAAGAGTGTGGTCGAAATCGCCAAGACCGAAGGGCTGATGCCGACAACGGTGGGCCGACTGCTGCGGTTGGCGAGATTGGCTCCCGACATCATCGAGCAGTTGATGCAGGGGTGCCAGCCCCGAAGGCTGACCTTGCTGTGGCTGATGCGAAACGACATTCCGGCACTCTGGCCCGAGCAGCGCCAGATGATTGAACAGTTCAGGTAGGAGGCACGATGTCCAGAAAACACTACGGCAAGCAGACGGGCCGCCTCATCACCCACGAACTTCCAGCGCCTGCCGGTGGCGTGCGGCTCGAAACCTTCGTGCCCTGGACACTGGTCAAGCGCGGCTACAAGAAGCAGGTGATCACGCCGCTGGATGCGCCGCAGGAATTCCTGTCGGAGGCCACCCGGGAGAGGGAAGCGCGGGCGGCGGCGCAGGACAGCGCGTTGCTGCGCGCCCTCGGGCTGGCGCACCACTGGCAACGGCTGCTCGACGAACAGCGGGCAGCGTCGGTCGCCGAGATCGCCGAGGTCGAGGGCATGGACGTGACGCAGGTGCGCCAGGTGATGCGGCTGACCCTCCTAGCCCCGGATGTCGTGGAAC
>CAUJKI010000209.1 GCA_963205015.1 Pseudomonadota bacterium | reverse complement strand
CGTCCTAATACTTGAGGACGATGTTACGATGAGCACTTATTTGCCTTCGTTCCTCGATGACACGTCATGGATGCCAGATGATGCTGACATAATACATATCGGCTCTGCCGATCGACGCTGCTACGTTCAAGGATCGGCGCGCCGCGCCCTAAACCGATCACTGTATAGATCGGTCCGATGCACAGGTACGGAAGCTTACATAATTTCGCGGCGGTGTGCCGAACGCCTAGCGCGCGAATTCATTACCATCGACAAAGAGTTCGACCAAATTCTCTTCAGCGGTGGCGTAGCTGATCTCAAAGTTTACAAACTTCTTCCGTCTCCCTGCAAACAAGATCGGCTATCTTTCAAGGGCTTAATCGAGCGATCATCTCGCGGAGAAGAGCTGAGAATGGGCTTGAAGATAAAGCGTAGATTGGCAAAAGCTCGCAGCCGTTTGGTTGGGTGGCTGCAGTTGAAGCGCCGGAAGACCGTTCTCTATCGGTAGATATCCATCCGTGTTGGGCATCTAAATGACAAATAAGGCACCTTACCCAAAAGAATTCTACCAAATGCTAGCTCAGGGCAAGGAGGCTTATAAGTCTTTGCTTCAGCCGCTCGTAGCAAACGTCAGACCCCGGAGCGCTATTGACCTCGGTACTGGAGCGGGCACATGGCTCGCCGCCGTTAAGGAGCTAGGAGCAACACGTGTGCTGGGGCTCGATGGGCCTTGGGCATCGAGAGATAATCTCGTTATTCGCGACGACGAATTTCGGATCGTGGATTTCGAGGCCGGCCTGCCCAACGTTGGTCGCTTCGATCTTGCCATCTGCCTTGAGGTTCTGGAGCACATCTCACCCGCAGCAGCCCAGCGATCTGTCGATTGGCTTTGCGAAAGGTCGGATGTAATCTTGTTCTCGGCTGCAATTCCAGAACAGGGTGGAATGCACCACATCAACGAAGCTTGGCAGAGTGATTGGGCGGCTAAATTTGCCACCCATGGATACCTCGCCTACGATATCATTCGACCGATTGTTTGGCGGGATGACGCAATACCGTGGTGGTATAGGCAAAACTGCGTCGTTTACGCGTTACCCGACGTGGCGTCCGCGCACGGGTGGACACCATCTAGACCTGAGGCGCTGGATCTTGTTCATCCAGATCGCTTTCTTATGGCAGCTCGTCAAGTCAAGCGGTTACGCAGCAGGACACTGAAGGGTAGAATTAGGTCCTTATGGCAGCGTTTTGGTTAAGATTCAGCACTTACTCAGCCGCGACCAGTGGCTGCGGCTTTACCACCGCCAACTGGCGCCGGGCCTCTTCCCTGAGTGAGTCGATCGGCTTGAGCTTGCCCTCCACTTCGAGGTGCCAGAAGGTCCAGCCGTTGCAGGCGGCCTTCCCCTGCACGGCCGCACCGAGGCGGTGGATGGAGCCCTGCTGCGCCGCGCCGCCGTCGAGCGCGAGCGTGCCGTCGGCGCGTACGTGCGCCCAGTAGCGACCGCGCTCATCCGTCAGACGCGTGCCGGCATCGAGAATGCCGAGCTCGATGATCGTGCCAAAAGGAATGCGCGGCTCGGCGCGCTTCGAGCGCATGGTTTCGATATCGACCGGCGCAAGCGGCCTGACGCGGGCAATGCGTTCGCGCGCGGCCGCGGCGTAGTCGGGATCGCGCTCGATGCCGATGTAATGGCGGCCGAGGCGGCGCGCGACGGCACCCGTCGTGCCCGTTCCGAAGAAGGGATCGAGCACCACATCGTCGGGCCGCGTCGAAGCCAGCAACACGCGGTGCAGCAGCGCCTCGGGCTTCTGCGTCGGATGGGCCTTGCGGCCACCGTCGTCCTTGAGCCGCTCCGGCCCCGAGCAGATCGGAAAGAGCCAGTCCGAGCGCATCTGCAGGTCGTCGTTGCCCGCCTTCATGGCCTCGTAGTTGAAGGTCACACGCGACTTGCGGTCCCTGCCCGCCCAGATGAGCGTCTCGTGGGCATTCGTGAAGCGCTTGCCGCGGAAATTCGGCATCGGGTTGGATTTGCGCCAGATCACATCGTTCTGGACCCAGAAGCCGAGGTCCTGGAGCGCGACACCGAGGCGGAAGACGTTGTGGTAGGAGCCGATCACCCAGATCGCGCCGTCCGGCTTCAGAACGCGCCGGCACTCCCTGAGCCACGCGCGCGTGAACCGGTCGTAGCTCTCGAAGGTGTCGAACTTGTCCCAGGCGTCGTCCACGCCGTCGACGACGGTGTTGTTGGGTCTCAGAAGCTCGCCATCGAGCTGCAGGTTGTAGGGAGGATCGGCAAAGACAAGATCGACGCTCGCATCCGGAAGCTTGGCAAGCTCGGCGAGACAATCCCCAACGAGAATGCAATCGATCTTCGCAACACCACGCGCACGACGAACGCTCATGAAACGCCACTCTCGAACTGACAACCGCGCATACGCAAGCAGCGCAGGTTGGCCCACGACCGCAACTCTGGGCAATGCCCATCAAGCTGCCGAGAGCCTGCCCCTTCAAGGTTAAGGCGCCCTTAACCGGCGCCCCGATGCGCTGCAGATCGTGCACATGAACGCACGCGATTGGGTCGAACGAATGGCGAACTTAGTTGCATCTCCGACAAGCGCGCCGATAGGGCCGAGACCGGTGACAAGCGCGTCGCGCCGCTTGCTCCGCCCGCAACGCACCGCTATCAGCCGGCATCCGATCGAGCCCGGCAATCCCGCAAGGCATCATGGACCTGTTCACCGACATCCTGACGCGCGTCACGCTGCCGATCATCGCCCTTGTCGCCCTCGGTTGGGCTCTGCAGGGTCGCCTGAAGCTCGATGTCGCGACGCTCAACCGGATTCAGGTCTACGTCGTGATGCCGGCGTTCCTGATCCACTTTCTCTCGTCGGGAAAGCAGCCGCTCGCCGTCGTCTGGCCGGTGGTCTACTTCGGCATCGTCCAATTCATGATCCTGATCCCGCTCGGCTGGCTGCTGGTCATCCTGTTCCGGCAGCGCAAATCCCTCGGGCCGATCATGGGGCTCGGTACGGCCTACGCGAACGTCGGATTCTTCGGCATTCCGGTGACGCAACTCGCGTTCGGCGCCGATTATCTGATCTACCAGTCCGTGCTGACGGCACTCATGGCCGTACTCGTGTGCACGGTCGGCGTCGCGCTCATGGCGCCGGCGGGCGGCAGCAAGCTCGCCAAACTCAAGACCGCCTTCGAGACGCCGCTTATTCCTTCCGTGATCATCGGCCTCACCTTGCGCGGCTTCCAGATCGAGCTGCCGACGGTCGTCTCGCAGCCCATGCAGTTCCTCGGCTCGATCTTTACGCCGCTTGCGCTCTACACACTCGGCGCGCAGATTGCCGCGGCGAAATCCATCCGTCTGGAATTCGTGCCCCAGACCCTGATCCTGTTCCTGAAGTTCATCGCGTCGCCTGTCATCACATGGGCGATCTGCGTTGCCATGGGCCTGCCGCGCGACGTTCAGGACGTGATCGTGGTCGCCGCCGCGACTCCCGTCGGCGTGCTCATCGCGATCTTCGCCGCCGAGTACAAGCGCGAGAGCGAATTCATCTCGACCGCCGTAGTCGTCTCGACGGCACTGTCGCCCATCTTCGTGACCGGATGGATTCTGGCCACGCGCCTGTTCTGACGCAGCCATCGGCGCCGGCGCGCCTGTTGACTTTCCTCTGAAGTCGGAGCTGAAGTCCCGCCCCGCCGACCTCAACCAGCGCCGAGCGCACGCCCATGAGCCAATCGAAGTCGTCAAAGTCGCCTATCGATCCGTCCTATGTGCAGCCTGAATCCCACAAGTTCATATCGGCCCTGATCTTCGGCTCGCGATGGCTGCAGCTTCCGCTGTACGTCGGCCTGATCCTGGCGCAAGCCATCTACGTCGTCATCTTCCTGAAGGAGCTTTGGCACCTCATCACGCATGCCGGCTCGTTCGGCGAGCAGCAGATCATGCTCGGCGTCCTGGCGCTCATCGACGTGGTGATGATCTCGAACCTGCTCGTGATGGTGATCGTCGGCGGTTACGAGACGTTCGTGTCCCGCTTACGCCTGGAGGGGCATCCCGATCAGCCGGAGTGGCTCGACCACGTGAACGCGAGCGTGCTCAAGATCAAGCTCGCCATGGCCATCATCGGTATCTCGTCGATCCATCTTTTGAAAACGTTCATCGAGGCGCGCGGCATCGGCCTTCCCGGCGCCGGCGTCACGAGCGAAGGCGTTCTCTGGCAGACCGTCATCCACGTCGCCTTCATTCTGTCGGCACTCGGAATCGCCTACGTCGACAGACTTGGCCTGTCCGCGCGGCCCGGGCACTGAGACGAAACCTTACCCCCCTCTCCCCGCACTTTGCAGGGGCGGCAGCATACGCCAACGTCGCATATGTCGCCGCCCCTCATCCCGACCTTCTCCCCGTGAAGGACGGGGAGAAGGGGAAATGGCGTCACATGCGCCATCGATTTCAATCCAAATCGAGCGGGAAGACCGGCCGCGGCACGCGCGTGAACGGCAGCTTCGGCAGATTGTTCGACATGACGCCGCCGCCCTCGTCGACGACGATCACCTCGGAAGCAATTGGCGCATAGGCAGCGCGGAAGTGCTGCGATGACTTGACGGCGATGACCGAGCGCTCGGTCGGCTCGATGCCGCCGGCCCGGAAGAAATTGCGGTCGTAGTTCTGGAAGCGCCGCGAGTTGATCACGACCTCGACGCCGCCGATCTTGAGAGTCGCCGTCGGCCCCATTTCGAGAGCGAGCCCACGCATCATAGGTCCCTCGATGATCATATGCCCATCACTCAGATGGGTGACCGTGCCGGTCGCCTCGATCGGCGCACCGAAGCGCGGGTCCACCTTGCCGCCAAGCTTCAGCGTGATCGTCGTGCCGACGCCCGCCTCGTGACAGGCCAATGCCGCTTCGGGATCATAGAACGCCGCCATCGCCGCGCTCTCCAGGCCCGCCTCGATCATGCCGCGCAGGAGCCCGGTGGTATCGCCATAACCGCCGCCACCTGGATTGTCGGCGAAATCGGCAAGCACGGCCGGGTTGCCGACCTTGCCGACGGCGCGCGCCCGCTTCAGGGCTTCGGCGACCGTCACAAACTCGACCGTACGGCGGTGGCGCCCTTCCCAGATCTCGTCGGCGAGGCTTTCGGCATAGGCCTGGAAGCGTGGATCGCTGCCGTCGCCGACGATCTGCGCCGTCGGCCCGACCTCGGGGATGTCGGCCCAGGAAAAACCACCGTTGATAGACGCCGCGAGCACGCCAGGATCGTCCGCCATGATCTTTGCGCAGCGCGCGAGCAGCTCGGTCATCGGGCCGGGGCTCGTCGTGCGGCCGTCGTCGGCGCCACAGATCTGCGCACGGCGCGCGAGATAGGTCTTCGGCTTGACCTTGCCATCGAGCGCCCGCTTCACGATTTCCACCGTCTCGGTGGCAATGTCGTACATGTCGATGTGCGGGTACGTGCGGTAGCTGACCAGGATGTCCGCGTGCTTCGCCATGGCCTTAGTGACGTTCGCATGCAGGTCGAGCGTGGCTGCGATCAGGACATCCGGCCCGACCTTGGCGCGGATGCGTTCGAGCAGCGTGCCCTCGCCGTCGTCGGTGTGCTCGGCGACCATCGCGCCGTGCAGGTTGAGCAGGATCGCGTCGAGTTTGCCCGCCTTCGCGACATCGACGACGATCTCGCCGGCGATCGTCTCATAGCATTCCTTAGTCAGCTTACCCGAAGGCGTCGCGTCGGCCGCAAGAGAGAGGACCGGTTCCCAACCATATCGGGTGCAGCCGTCGAGGAAGGCCGCGATCTCGGTATTCGTACCCTTGAAAAACGGGACGATCGCCGCGCCCTTCACATATCCGCGAGCCTCGTAGGACTGAAGCGTTGTCGGCAGGATCGAGAACGTGTTTGTTTCGTGCTTGAACCCGGCAATGAACACGCGCTTCGTCATTTAGGATCTCCCGGCCGCGAGCCATGATATGGGCTTGGTCGGATGCATCGTTCCATGAAAAGTGCGAGGGTGTCACGCGGCGCGTAGACGCGGACCGGCACCAGAACCGAACTGACAGGAGGCCTCATGCGACGTGTCACACTGAGAACCGGCGAGACGGTTCCGCAGCTCGGACTCGGGACCTGGCACATGGGCGAGCAGAAGAGTCAGCGCGGCGCCGAAGCCGATGCCCTTAAGGTCGGTTTCGATCTCGGCATGACGCTCATCGATACGGCCGAGATGTACGGCGAGGGTGGCGCGGAGGAAGTCGTGGCCGAGGCTGTGAAGGGCCGCCGCGACGAAGCCTTCATCGTCTCGAAGGTCTACCCGCACAATGCCTCGCGCACCGGCACCATCGCCGCCTGCGAGCGGAGCCTCAAGCGCCTCAAGACGGACCGCATCGATCTCTATCTGCTGCATTGGCGCGGCTCATATCCCCTCGCAGAGACGGTCGCCGCGTTCGAGCGCCTCAAAGCGGACGGCAAGATCCGCCACTGGGGCGTGTCGAACCTCGACACCGACGATCTGGACGAGCTGGCCGGCGTGCCCAATGGGCGGAACTGCGTCTCGAACCAGGTGCTCTACCACCTCGGCTCGCGCGGCATCGACTTCGACCTCATCAGGCAGTGTGCCGACGAGAAGATTATGGTCATGGCCTATTCACCGCTCGGGCAGGGCCGCATTCTGCGCAACACGGCGCTCGGAAAGGTCGGCGCACGCCACGGCGTCAGCGCGGCGGCGGTGGCACTTGCCTGGACCATGCGCCACCCGCACGTGGTGGCGATCCCCAAGGCCTCGCGGCCGGAGCACGTACGCGAGAACCTCGTGGCGGCCGACCTCGTGCTGACGGCGGCCGACCTTGCCGAGCTCGATGCCGCTTTCCCGCCGCCAAAGCGGGCGACCCCGCTCGGGATGCTGTGATCCTGCGGAACGGGCTGGACGCCCCGGCGGTTTCCGCTATGCAGGGGGCGAAAT